>JAZRTD010000001.1:0-2200 GCA_045651845.1 Clostridia bacterium
GATGGGGCGTATACTTTTGCAAATGCGCAACAGAAAATTATGGACATTATGGGCGGAAACTATAAGTCCGAAATTGACGGGAAAGTGCATAGCGCCGCAAGTCTTGGCGCACTTCTTTCGTATCTTGAAAATACGCAAAAAACAGAGCCTGCAAACCTTAAGGAGCTTGACATAATAGATGACGGGAAATATATGGGTATTGATTTATACAGTATGAAGAACCTTGAACTTCTTGAAACGATGCGTGACAAGAAAGCAAAGGGCAGTCTTATTAATATCCTTAATAAAACCGTAACATCAATGGGAAGCCGTCTTATGCGAAAGTGGATAACAATGCCTCTTATAAGCTGCGGAACTATTCAAAACCGTCATAATGCGGTGGAAGAATTTGTTAAAAATCCTGTTATGCGGGAGGAAATTCGTGAAAAACTCCGTGAAATCAACGATATTGAGAGAACCATAACCCGTATTTCTTATAAAAGCGCAAACTGTAAGGATTTACTGGGGATTGCCTTTTCCTTTGAAAGACTTCCTTTTGTTAAGGAGCTTATGAAAGACTGCAAGACGGGGATTTTGCGAAAGCTTTATGATGACTTTGACGATTTGGCTGATGTTAAGGAGCTTATAAATAACTCAATTAACCCCGATGCACCTTTGATTGTCAGAGAGGGAAATCTCATAAAAAAGGGATACAATCAGGAGATCGACGAAACAAGAACCATTATAGAAAACGGAAAACAGTGGATAAGGGATATTATCGCCCGTGAAAGGGAGAACACGGGGCTTAAAATAAAAGAGGGGTATAACAGAGTTTTCGGCTATTATCTTGAAGTGAGCAAGGCGGAAAAGGGTGATGTTCCTCAGCATTTTATAAGAAGACAGACTCTTGCCAACTGCGAAAGATACATAACCGAGGAAATTAAAGAAATTGAAGATAAGATTGTTGAGGCTGAAAGCCGTATTGCCCAGATGGAATATGAGATGTTCTGCCAGATAAGAGAGGCAGTTTCAGACCAGATAACAAGAATACAAAAAGCGGCGGAGATTGTTGCAACAATTGATGTTTTAACGGCGCTTGCCTATGTTGCAGAAAAAAATAATTATGTTAAACCCGTGATGAATGTTGGGGATAAAATTCAAGTTAAAGACGGCAGACATCCTGTTGTTGAAAAAATCAGCAGTAAGAATATGTTTATTGCAAATGACATAAATCTTGATTGCTCGGATAATCAGGTTCTCGTTATAACGGGACCTAATATGGCAGGTAAATCAACATATATGAGGCAGACCGCTCTTATTTCTGTTATGGCGCAGATGGGAAGCTTTGTTCCTGCAAAAGAGGCGGAGCTTGGCATTGTTGACCATATTTTTACCCGTGTGGGTGCGTCGGACGATTTGTCGGCAGGACAGAGTACATTTATGGTGGAAATGAGCGAGGTTGCTTATATTCTTGACAATGCAACGAAAAATAGCCTGATTATTCTTGATGAAATCGGCAGAGGGACAAGCACCTATGACGGATTGAGTATTGCCTGGTCTGTGGTTGAATATATTGCAAACAAGAAAAAATGCGGTGCAAAAACTCTCTTTGCAACACATTACCGCGAGCTTTTGACCCTTGAAGAGAAAATTGCAGGGGTTAAGAATTATTGTATTGCCGTTAAAAAACAGGGGGATTCCATAACATTCCTCCGTAAAATAATAAGGGGCGGTGCTGACGGAAGTTATGGTATTGAAGTTGCACATCTTGCGGGAGTTAAAAAGGATGTAACAAAGCGTGCAAAGGAAATCCTCGCGGAGGTTGAGGAGCGTGAGGGCGTTAAGAGCGCAACAACCAAGCCGTCGCTTGCTCCGACAGAGAGAACAAATGATATTCAAATGAGCTTTATGGGAATGAGCAATTTTGAGAGCGAAATAATTGACGAAATAAAAAATATGAATCTTGACTCCATAACACCAATGGAGGCACTGACAAAGCTTTATGCCCTAAAGGCGAAGGCACAAAACGGATAGTTGAGGCGGTGAAATAAATGGCAGAGATAAAGGTTCTTCCCCAAAACATTGCGGATAAGATTGCGGCGGGAGAGGTTGCTGAAAGACCCAGTGCGGTTGTTAAAGAGCTTGTGGAAAACTCTATTGATGCAGGGGCAGACAGCATACAGATTGAAATTGAAAACGGCGGCGTTAAATGCATAAGTAG
>JAZRTD010000002.1:0-1550 GCA_045651845.1 Clostridia bacterium
AGGCTATAACATAATGAAAGGGTATTATAAAATGCCCGAAGCAACTGCGGCGGCTATTGACAAAGATGGCTGGCTCCATACGGGAGACCTTGCACTTCGTACTCCCGAGGGAAATTATAAAATTACGGGCCGTTTAAAGGATATGATTATCCGAGGCGGTGAAAATATCTACCCGAAAGAGCTTGAGGAATTTATCTATACAAACGATAAAGTCAAGGATGTTCAGGTTATAGGTATTCCCGATGAACAATACGGCGAAGAAATTATGGCGGTTGTCATTTTAAAAGACGGAGAAAGTATGACGGAGGAAGAAATGAAGGATTACTTCCGTGCAAGAATGGCAAAGCACAAGTGTCCTAAATATGTGGACTTTGTCAAGGAATTCCCAATGAACGCCGCTGGAAAAATTCTTAAGTATAAAATGCGTGAGGATGCGCAGAAAAAATTAAATATTAAAAAGGTTGACGGCATTGTTGCCGAGTAATTCAGGAAAGGATGATAAAAATGGAAATTAAGATTACAAAAACAACTGCTCCAAAAGCAAAGCCAACAGGAAAGCTCGGCTTTGGTAAAGTATTCACAGACCATATGTTTATGATGAACTACACAGAGGGAAAGGGCTGGCACGACGCAAGAATTGTTCCTTATGAGAAGATTACTCTTGATCCGTCTGCTATGGTTTTCCATTATGGTCAGGAAATGTTTGAAGGCTTAAAGGCATATATGGGCGCTGACAAAAAGGCAAGACTTTTCCGCCCTGATATGAATGCTAAGAGAACAAATGCAACAAACAAAAGACTCTGTATTCCTCAGCTTCCTGAAGAGGATTTTGTTGAGGCAGTAAGAGCGGTTGTTGAGGTTGATAAGGATTGGATTCCAACTGAAGACGGAACATCCCTTTATATCAGACCGTTTATTATTGCAACAGACGAATTTTTGGGTGTTGCACCGTCTAAAACATATCTCTTTATTATAATCCTCTCTCCAAGCGGTGCTTATTACGAAAGCGGACTTGCTCCTGTTGGAATCTGGATTGAAGATGACTATGTAAGAGCAGTTAAGGGCGGCATCGGTTTTGCGAAAACAGGCGGAAACTATGCGGCAAGCCTTGCGGCTCAGGTTAAGGCTCACGATGACGGATATTCCCAGGTTCTCTGGCTTGACGGCGTTGAGAGAAAATATATCGAAGAAGTTGGTGCAATGAACATCTTCTTTAAGATTGATGGAAAAATTGTTACTCCAATGCTTAGCGGAAGTATCCTTCCAGGTATAACAAGAGACTCTGTTCTTCAGCTTTGCAGAAACTGGGGATATGAGGTAGAGGAAAGAAAGATAAGCGTTGAAGAGCTTATTTCAGCACAGAAAGAGGGAAGACTTGAAGAATGTTTCGGAACAGGAACAGCGGCTGTTATCTCTCCTGTTGGAAAGCTCCGTTATAAGGACGATGTTATGCTTATCAATAACAATGAAATCGGCGAAATCAGCCAAAAGCTCTATGATACAATAACAGGTATCCAGTGGGGCAAAATTGAGGATGAAAACAAATGGAC
>JAZRTD010000003.1:0-1499 GCA_045651845.1 Clostridia bacterium
CTTATCATTTTAAAAGGAGGTAAATGGTATTATGAATTTTATTTTCCCTGTTATTATAATAGGCGGAATGGGACTTCTTTTTGGTGCACTTCTTACCGTTGCCTCTAAAAAGTTTGCTGTTAAGGTTGACGAAAGAGTCCCGAAGATCATTGAAATTTTACCCGGCGCAAACTGCGGTGGTTGCGGATATGCCGGCTGCGGAGCTTATGCTGAGGCGATTGTCAGAGGCGAGGCAAAAAGCAATTGCTGTCCTTCAGGCAAAGCGGCAGTGGCGGCTAAAATTGCTGAAATAATGGGAACAGATGCCCTTGAGGTTATTCCTAAGGTTGCACAGGTTATGTGCAGCGGAACATCCGATTGTGCTAAATCCAAGTATGTTTATATCGGCGATGAGGACTGCTACAGCGCAATGAAGCTGGGCGGAGGTCACAAAAGCTGTTCTTATGGTTGCCTTGGTCTTGGCTCTTGCATTAAGGTTTGCGAGCAGGATGCTATTTCCATTGTAAACGCAGTTGCAGTTGTTGACCGTGACAAGTGCAGTGCTTGCGGTCAATGTGTTTTGGAGTGCCCGAAAAATGTTATTCAGCTTGTTAACGCTGATGTAGCCTATGCTGTTTCCTGCAGCTCAAAGGATAAGGGCAAAAAGGTCAAGGCGGTTTGCGATGTTGGCTGTATAGGTTGCGGACTTTGTGTTAAGGTTTGTCTTGCAGAAGCAATAACCTTAAACAATAACCTTGCCGTTATTGACCCCGAAAAGTGTGCAAACTGCGGAATGTGTGCAGATAAATGCCCGCAGAAGATTATTAAATTTGAGGCTGTTCCCGACACTGAAGATTTGGACGAATTTGTCAGGGTTTAAGAAAGGACACAAAATTTTAATAATTTTCCGGTTTACATCATTATAAAAATATGCTATAATTAAGTCTGACTTATGTCAGACTTTTTTTATGAAAAGAGTTGATTATTTTGAAATTTTTAAAACCAATATCATTTCTTGTGGGAATTGTGATGCTGTCAACTTCTGTTTCCGCATCAATCCTTGGTTCAACCTTTATAAACGGGTACACCGCACAAATAGGCGATGAAACATATTTCTGCAACAACACATATCTCAGCGACCAAAGCGGTGTGGGCCTCCAGACGGAGAACTATATAACCTATTCTCCAAACGAGAATATAACAACTATTTTCGGCTACGGGGACAAGCTTTACGGTAATCTTACAAGAACTGAAGATGTTGCCGACCGCCTTTTAGAGCAGGGAGTCGATATAATCGGCGGAGTCAATGCTGACTATTTTTCCACCCAGACAGGCGTTCCTATGAGCAATCTTATAATTGACGGGGAAATTATTTCAAAAGACGGCACAGCAACTTATGGTTTTGGCTTTGATGAAAACGGAAAAGCCTTTACGGGAGAATGTTATATTTATGCATCTTTAAAGCGTGCTGACGGGCGGATTATGAGTATTGACTGCATAAATAAATACCGCCAGCCATA
>JAZRTD010000004.1:0-1937 GCA_045651845.1 Clostridia bacterium
GCTTGGAATTGCTTATGTCATTGAAGCATACAGATATGTTAGAACAGGGGGAAATAAACAAACTGTTTTTTCAAAGGCGGTTGTTTATTTAAGCGGTGTTATTTTGCTTGTTTATGGTATTGTGAGAAATATTGTATGAGGTGATTAACGTGAAAGTTCCTTTCCTGTTAAGCCTCCGGCGGATTTTATTGTCCGTGCAAAATTTTCCGGGCACAAATGCCCGGAAATGCACATGGACGAAATAATCTCTTATCCTCCTTGCTCTGCTGATAAGAGAAACTATATTACTATTTATGCCGATGCAGAGCGGCGGAATGGAGATTATTATGAAGTATAAAATGAATATTGCGGGTCTTGACAGAGAGCTTCCGCTTTGCAGAGTTACAGACGATTTATATATTGGCGCATTTGTTATTTTCGGCGATGCACCGCTTACTGTTGCTTGTGCAAGGGAGCTTTTGAAAAGGGCGCCGGAGTATGATTATTTGATTACGGCGGAGGCGAAAGGCATTCCGCTTATCCACGAAATGGCGCGCCAGAATAATGATGATTTTTATGTTCTTGCCAGAAAAGCGCCAAAGCTTTATATGTCTGATATTTTCGAGGTTACGGTTAATTCCATAACCACAGAAAAGGAACAGGAACTGTTTCTTGACGGACACGACGCTGAAAGAATGAAAGGCAAGAAAATTCTCATAGTTGATGATGTTATTTCAACAGGGGAATCTTTAAATGCCATTGAACAGCTTGTGGAAAAAGCAGGGGGAATTGTTGTGGGAAGAATGGCAATCCTTGCAGAGGGCGATGCTCAGGACAGAGAAGATTTAATCTATCTTGAGAAGTTGCCTCTGTTTAATGCTGACGGAACTGTGAAAGGCTGAGAATTGTGGGAGACAGAATGATAAAAAACAGAAAAACATTTAATGCAACATTTGCTGCGTTTTTTTCAAACTTCCTGTTTGGCTTTAGCTTTTTGCTTACGAATATATCGCTTAGGTATGCAAGCCCGTCAGTGTTATTGTCACTTCGGTTTCTCTTTGCATTTATAGTAATGAACTTGCTTGTGCTTTTTAAGGTGGTTAAGCTAAACTTTAAAGGGAAAAACCTTTGGCAGCTTGTCTTAATGGGATTTCTGCAACCCGTTATATATTTTTATTGCGAAACTTATGGAATGAAATTTTCATCGGCAACCTTTGCGGCAGTAATGATTGCCCTGGTTCCTGTGGGAGCAATGATTTATTCGGCTCTCTTTATGAAAGAACCGCCGACTTTTTGGCAGGCAGTTTTCGGTGTTATTTCGGTTATCGGCGTAATTTTATTAAGTGTTGGCGACGGAGTCGGAGCAACCACCGCAATTGGAACTCTTCTTCTTATAGGGGCAATTGTTTGTGCAGTCGGATTTAATGCTATCAGCCATAAAAGCGCAGGGCAGTTCAGCGCATTTGAGAGAACCTATGTTATGTTTTTAGTGGCAAGTGTTGTTTTCACAGCCTCGGCGGTTGTTGAAAATATAGGCGATTTAACAGCGCTCTATAAACCCCTTTTAGAGGTGGAATTTTTGGGGGCAATTCTGTATCTTGGAGTTTTGTCATCCATTGTGGCATATACGCTTTTAAACTATGCCAATACATATCTGCCCATTTCGAGAACAACCATTTTTTCGAATATTATAACAATAGTTTCCATATTTGCAGGAGTCGTAATCTTAAAAGATACAAAATTGAATTTTGAAAATATTTTTTATTCGGTTATGATAATCGTCGGAATATTCGGTGTTCAAAAATTTGCAAAAGAGTAAAAAAATCCCCCGATATACGGGGGATTTTTTTTATTTGTTTTCGTCGTAGAATTTTTTGTAGCTTACCGTAATCTTAAGGTCGTCTATGAAGCTCTTGTTAACAGAAACCTTTGAGGTTTCAACTGCGTATAATATTGCA
>JAZRTD010000005.1:0-2010 GCA_045651845.1 Clostridia bacterium
TAGCGTTAGGCTAGTAAGACCCCACGTAGACTATGTGGTTGATAGGTCAGAGGTGTAAGTGTGGTAACATATTTAGCTGACTGATACTAATAGGTCGAGGGCTTGATCTAAAAAGAATTGATTTGATGTGAGATAAGTTAACTTACGATTTCTCTTTCAGTTTTTGACACAAAAGAGGTATTAAGCCGAAAGGTTTGATATATATGTGGCGGAACCCGATAAAGGGTGAAGCGTCACGAAAACGGATTATATCGATAAGATATATGAGAATCCGCGGTGTAATGCAAAACCTTTTAGAAATGCGAAAGCGTGATAAAGGGTGAAGCGTCACGCTTCTTCGGTGATTATTGTGAGGAGGTCACACCTGTTCCCATTCCGAACACAGTAGTTAAGCTCCTTAACGCAGAAGGTACTTGGCGGGCGACTGCCTGGGAGAATATGTCATCGCCGGAACTTTAAAAGGACTTAGATTTTTCTAAGTCCTTTTTTATATATTAAAATATTATTTTGCAAACGAAAATAGTTTATTGGCAGTCTATTAAGGTCGAAAACCTTGCGGTTTTCAATGTCGTCCGCTGTCGCTCCCTTTTCGCTTCTAAAAATATACCACCGATATATTTTCTAAACGAAGCGACTGCCTGGGAGAATATGTCATCGCCGGAACTAAAGAAAGACCTGAGTAAACGCTCAGGTCTTTTGCTTTATGCAAAAACACGAAGGACATCCAATCGGATGTCCTTTTTGCTATATCTAAATATATTGCGTTAAGGGGCTTTTGGGAAAAAACAACAGGACACCAATTAGGGTGTCCTGTTTTGTAATTATAGCTCTATTAATTCGGGAAGAGTTATTGGTTGCATAGCGTTGTCCCAGACAAATACTTTTGCATAAATTGCATTTGAGTTTCTTGCTAATGAAAGACTTGTTATGTCGTCACTGATAAGCTCTTCAGATGTTGCCTCTATAATCTCGTCTTCATTGTTATATATTGCAACATAAACAATTCCGCTATCGTTATAATCATTAATGGTTACATCAAAATACCAATTTATTAAATTTGAGCTTAAATCAACTGTTATTTCCTTGTATTCAATAGATTTTGTGTTGATAAATGCAATTCCGTTTTCTTTGGCGTATGTTTCAGCATAAGTTCCTTTTTTGCAGTAAATGGTCATTAAATCGCAATTTTTGAATACATTTGTACCTATTGAGGTTACACTCGACGGAATTGTGACTTTTTCTGCATTTATGCAACCGTAAAAGCTTCTGTCGCCGATATGAGTAATTCTTTCGTCTATTACAATTTCTTTTATGGAAGTTCTCTGGGAATACCACGGAATAGAAGAGGTTTTATCATAATCAGCGGTTTCTCCTTCACCAATCATTTCAAAAGTTCCGCAATCGCCTAGTGCCCATTTAATTTCACTTGAGTCAGTTCCGTAACTTACGATATCTCCCTCAAATCCAAATACAAGAACTTGACATTCAGCGCTGAAATTTCCGTCTACAGTGGTGGCTTTTATTATTGCTGTTCCACTTTCAACAGCTGTTACAACTCCATTCTCAACAGGCGCAACTTCGGGATTTGACGATGTCCAGATAATTTCTTTATTTGTTGCATTTGAGGGTGTTATTGTTGCTGTAAGGGTTTCGGGATGATGCTTGCTTATCATAATGGAATTTTTGTTAAGCGATATTTCTGTGATGGGGATGTTAGTATTATAATGGATTGTTACGTCATATGGCAGACCAATGGACCAATACAATGTTAATTTATTCCAGTCTTCTTCTGCTCCGGTATAATAGATATCTGTTAGGTTTGAACAACCGGAAAACGCGAAATCCTCAATGGAAGTAACGCTGTCGGAGATGGTGATGGTTGTTAAGCTTGAGCAACCATAAAACGCCCAATAACCAATAGAAGTAACGCTGTCGGGAATGGTAATGCTTATTAAGCTTGTGCAATCTCTGAATGCATGGTCAGAAATGCAGGTAACACTGTTGGGAATG
>JAZRTD010000006.1:0-2543 GCA_045651845.1 Clostridia bacterium
CTGATAGGATTAGTACAACACAAATAAAGCCTCTTTTCAGAGGTAGTACCATTTTATCACGAAAAAATTGATTTGTCAATGGTTTTTTTGAAAAAAGTTGCGAATATTTGAAAATTTTCCCGAATAGACTTTTACAGATGCGAAAAATCACAATATATGAAAAGGTGAAGAGTATGTTAAACGGAATGAAAATTGCATTTGTATATATAGGGCTGGTTATTGGAGCAGGTTTTGCATCAGGAAGAGAAATTCTTGAATATTTCAATATGAGAGATAAATATAGTATATTCCCGTTAATTTTGGCATTTTTAATGTTTTTTATGATTTCCTACATTATATTAAATAAAGCGAGAAAATACAAAATAAGTGATTTTGGCATGTTCGTGGATAAGGTGGCGGGCAGATTAGGGAGATTTATAAAGCTGATTATGTATCTGTTTATGTTTTGCGGATTTTTCGTTATGCTGTCTGCCGGAGGTGCCCTTTTTGAAACTGGGTTTGGATGTAATCATAAATGGGGAGTGGCTACTCTATCTTTAATATGTTTTATTGTCTTTTCATTTGATATAAAGGGTATTGTCGCCATAAATACAATTCTTGTACCGTTTATGATTGCGGGAATTGCGTATCTTTCAGTCACCTCGTTGATTTACGGAAGTGTGTCAGCATCTTCCTTTTCAATAACACAAAACCCCCTTATCTCAGCGATTTGCTATGTAAGTTATAACACAATAACTGCAGGAGCGGTACTTGTGCCTCTATATTCAATTCTTGATAAAAAATCAATAAAATTTGGCGCATTATTGGGAAGCGGTGTGCTGTGCTTGTTAATTTTTGTAATCAGAGCGACTCTTAATATATATTATGATAGGATACTTTATTCTCAAATGCCTATGCTTGATTTGGCGGTTATGAGAGGAAATATATACCAATACATATATACGGCGGTCCTTTTCACATCAATCTGCACAACTGCTGTATCACACGGTTTTGGTGTGCTTTCGCGGTTTCATTTTGGCACAGTGAAACACAGAGTTGTTGGATCAGCTGCTTTCTGTCTGGCAGCATTACCCTTTTCGGATTTAAATTTTTCATTTTTAGTTTCATCACTATATTCTGTGTTTGGATATATTGGTATTTTGTGGCTGGGAATTCTTGTATTGAGAAAATAATTTTTTGACTTGAAGTTGGAGTATACGGGAGTATGGAAGAGGAAAATGGAGAATTTAAGACTTTGATATATGATAAATTAATTTCTTCGAAAAAAATTCAAAAAAAGGGTTGACAAAACGAAAATTCCGTATTATAATAAACAAGCTTGTTAAATTGACAAAGCAGACTGTGGGCAGATGCACACAGGAAATGTGTCTGTCTGCTCACAGTCCGAAAATTAATCAGGAGGTATGTTAATATGTCAACTTATATGGCAAAAGCAAACGAAGTTGAAAAGAAATGGTATATCATTGATGCTGCCGGTAAGCCTCTCGGTCGAGTTGCTGCAGCTGCTGCAACAATCCTCAGAGGTAAGCACCGTCCTGAGTTCACACCGAACGCAGATTGCGGCGAATATGTTATCGTTATCAACGCAAAAGACGCTGTATTAACAGGTAATAAGTTATTACAGAAAAAATGGTACAGACACACAGGTTATATCGGTCATCTTAAAGAGGTTTCATATAAAGACCTTATGGCTGACCGTCCTGAAAAGGCAATGGAGCTTGCAATCTCCGGTATGATGCCTCATAACACTCTCGGTAGACAGAGCCTTAAGAAGCTTAAGGTTTATGCCGGTGCAGAACATGAGCACGAAGCACAGAAACCTGTTATGTGGACAGGCAGAATATAAGGATAGGAGGATAAGTTAAATGGCAAAGACAGTTCAGTATTACGGAACAGGCAGAAGAAAAGAATCTGTTGCAAGAGTAAGATTGATTCCCGGAAACGGTGCAATAACAATCAACGGCAGAGATATTGACGACTATTTCGGTCTTGAAACACTTAAGACTATCCTTCGTCAGCCTCTCGTGCTTACAGGTACAATCGGCAAATTTGATGTTTTAGTAAACGTTAAAGGCGGCGGTTTCACAGGTCAGGCAGGTGCTATCCGTCACGGTATAGCAAGAGCCCTTCTCGAAGTTGATACAGAAAGCTTCAGAGGAACACTCAAAGAAGCTGGTTACTTAACACGTGACCCAAGAATGAAGGAAAGAAAGAAGTACGGTTTAAAAGCCGCTCGTCGTGCACCACAGTTCTCAAAGAGATAATTATTATCTACAAAATCCCACAACTATCGCAGTTGTGGGATTTATTATTTCCGATTTGTAAAAAAATAAAAAAATGAACTGCACCAATTGGTGCAGTTCAAAATATATCTGTTGATGTTTTTTTGCTATTCTTTATCAATTTTGTATCCTACATTGCGGACAGTTTTAATGTACTCTCCGCCGTTTCCCAGCTTTTGGCGGAGTGTTCGTATATGAACATCGACAGTTCTTGTTTCACCCTCAAAATCTGTTCCCCAGACTAAGTTCATAAGCTTGTCC
>JAZRTD010000007.1:0-6758 GCA_045651845.1 Clostridia bacterium
ATCTTAAAACCTACCCGTTAAATTTTATAAAATCGAATTTATTATATCAACAATTTTAAATCTTATTTCGGCGGGAGGATTTTCCTTTGAAATCATTCTGAATTCCTCCCCCGAAAGGGATTTTTCAAGCTGTCTTTTTCCGCTTTCCGCCGTTACTTTATCAATAACGCACATAGGCGGATACAAAACACACCACCAGTTTTCGCCCTTTCCCTCGCCGATTATAACCCGAAGCGCCTTATATCTTCCCGAGGGAAGCATAATGCTGTCATAAATTTTTGCAGGAAATGGAAATTCGCCAACTTCTATTCGCACATTATAAGAGTATCCGTTTTTCTTGATTTCTTCCTCTGCAATTTTTTGAATTTTCGCCTTATTTTTTCTTATAAAAAGTTCCGCATCCTTAGGGCTTATATTTTCCCCAAAGATATCAACTCCCTCTTTAAGCAGCCTGTCGCGGACTTTAAGCTTTAAATCCTGGTCCGCTTTTTCGTTACTGTTTGCAATTATATGAAGTCTTAAAACACTGTCT
The DNA here is from genome assembly GCA_045651845.1 of Clostridia bacterium. GTDB lineage: Bacteria > Bacillota > Clostridia > Monoglobales > Monoglobaceae > SIG454. The sequence goes on from JAZRTD010000007.1 coordinate 533, forward strand.
GCAATATTTTTCTGGGTATTTTTGGCGTATGTAACCACGGAAAAAGTAAAAATAATTCCAAAAATAACAATACCTGCTTTCAAAAAGTTTATATTTTTCATAAAATCCTCCCATAAATCCGATTTATACTGATTGTTACCGAAAAAAATTGAGTTTATACCTTGATTTTTAACGCAGTTTGATGTATACTTAATAATGATTTAATATGTATTGGAGGTCTTTTGTTTGAATAAGAAAAACATCTGTATCCTTTTTGGAGGGGTTTCCTCTGAACACGATGTTTCCATTATGTCCGTCAGGACAGTTCTTGATAACATTGACAGAGATAAATATAATATAATAACCATTGGGATTACGAAAATTGGCGAATGGTATCTCTTTGAGGGAAATCTGCCTTATGAAAACTGGCAGGATGAAGCGCCCCATAAGGCAATTATTTCTCCTGACAGAGGTCATAAATGTATTCTTAAGTTCACAGATAGCGGAGTCGAGGAAATTAAAATTGATGCAGTTTATCCTGTTCTCCACGGGAAAAACGGTGAGGATGGCACCATTCAGGGGCTTTGCGCCGTTGCAGGTATCCCTTGTATCGGAAGCGGAGTTATCGGAAGTTCTGTTTGTATGGATAAATGCATTGCAAAAGTGCTATTCAAAAATGCAGGAATTCCTGTTACCGATTGGATTGAATACAGAAAAGGTGATAAAATCAACTATGAAGAAATTGAAGAAAAGCTTGGATATCCCTGCTTTATAAAGCCTCCCAATGCAGGTTCTTCTGTGGGTGTTACCAAAGCCTATAACAGGAAAGAGCTTGAAGATGGAATAAAGCTCGCCTTAACCCACGATTATAAAGTTATGATTGAGGAGGCCGTAAACCCCAGAGAAATCGAGTGCAGTGTTCGGGGGAATTACTCTCCTGAAATTGCAGAATTTCCGGGTGAAATCAAGCCGGCTAAAGACTTTTATGACTTTGACGCAAAATACGCTGACGAAAATTCCGCTCTTATGATTCCTGCCCCCATTGATGAAAAAATCCGTGAGGAAATCAAGGAATACGCCGTTCTGGCATATAAGGTTTCGGAGTGCCGCGGATTTGCGAGAGTTGACTTTTTCCTCTCTCGCGACGACGGGAAAATTTACCTTAATGAAATAAACACTTTGCCAGGGTTTACCTCTATAAGTATGTATCCCAAGCTTTGGGTAAATCAGGGATTTACTATAAAAGATATTATATCCCGACACATTGATTTAGCATTTGAACTTGGAGTTGAGTAAATGGAAAATAACGCTATGATAAAAATTGTCACGGTTCAAAAGCCCATTGACGGAACGCCCGGAGACAAGATTGAACTGGAAACTGTCGGCAAATTCTCAGAACGCGACGGAAAATTTTATATTAAATATGACGAAACCGAGCTGACAGGCTTTAAAAACACATCGACTATGGTGAAAATTTCGCCAAACAATGTTCTTCTCTCCCGCTATGGCGATGTTGAAAGCCGTATGGAATTTGAGCTTGGCCAGAAAAAGCTTTGCAACTACAACACGCCTTACGGGGCAATCCCCGTTGCAACAGAGCTTTTTGAGCTTACTAACAATTTAGACAAATCCGGCGGAAATGCAAAATTTTCCTACACCCTTGATTTTAATAACGAAAAGTTTGCAGTAAATACCCTTGATATTTCCGTCAAAACGAAAGGATAAAACTATGAATATTATCGAAAACATTAAAAATACAATAGGCGAGGCGGTTATCTCCGCTCTCAATCTTGCAATTGAAAAAGGCGATGTCCCGACCCCCGAGGAGAGCATTGATTTCTCCTCCCTTTTAAAGCTTGAAATTCCAAAAGACAAGCAACACGGTGACTTTGCCTGCAATATAGCAATGATGCTTGCAAAGCCTCTTAAAACTGCCCCCAGAAAGATTGCAGAGGGGATTGTTTCAAACCTCTCTAAAAGCGACGACATCTTAAAGGTTGAAATCGCAGGAGCAGGCTTTATTAATTTTTATCTTACCAACAATTATCTTTATTCCGTTTTGTCCGCCGTTGAAAAAATGGGAACAGATTACGGAAAGATTGATATGGGTAAAGGCAAAAAGGTTATGATTGAGTTTGTCAGCGCCAACCCCACAGGGCCTATGCATATGGGAAATGCCCGTGGCGGAGCGCTGGGCGACTGTATGGCAAGCGTTATGGAATACGCAGGCTATGATGTTACCCGTGAATTCTATATAAACGATGCGGGAAACCAGATTGAAAAATTTGGGAAATCCCTTGAGGCCAGATACATTCAGGAGCTTTCGGGCGAAGACGCAATTGAGTTTCCCGAGGACGGCTACCACGGAGAGGATATCCGTGACCACGCCAAGGAATTTATAAAGCTTGAGGGTGACAAATATTTAAACACCTCATCGGAGGAAAGAAAGTCCGCTTTGGTTGGCTATGCTCTTGAAAAAAATATAGACTACCTTAAAACCGACCTTGGAAAATACAGAATTTTCTACGATGTTTGGTTCAGGGAAAGCGCTCTCCACGAAAGCGGAGCTGTAAATGATGCCATAAAGCGTCTTACAGATAACGGTTATACTTACGAAGAAGACGGCGCAATATGGCTTGACTGTACAAAAATGGGTCTTGAAAAGAACGAAGTTTTAGTCCGCCAAAACGGAATTCCGACTTATTTCGCCGCAGATATTGCATACCACATAAATAAGCTTGAAACAAGAAAATTTGACTTGGCTATTGATATTTGGGGTGCTGACCACCACGGTCACGTTGCAAGAATGAAAGGCGCTATGGCAGCTGTTGGACTTAACCCTGACAGTCTTGAGGTTGTTTTAATGCAGCTTGTCCGCCTGACTCGTGATGGTGAAGTTGTTCGTATGTCAAAAAGAACGGGAAAGGCTATCACACTCTCTGACCTTTTGGAAGATGTCAGCATTGATGTTGCAAGATTTTTCTTTAATATGCGTATGGCAGGCAGCCATCTTGATTTTGACCTTGATTTGGCTGTCAAGGAAAGCAGCGAAAACCCTGTTTACTATGTTCAATATGCCCATGCAAGAATTTGCAGTATTATAAATGCACTCTCTGAGGAGGGCATTAAGGTTGAGGATTTTGACAAAATAAATCCGTCGCTCCTCACCGAGGAAAGCGAGCTTGAGCTTTTAAAGAAGCTTTGCGAACTTCCCGAAGAAATCCGCCTTGCGGCAATCGGAAGAGAGCCTGCAAGAATAACAAGATATTCAATTGAGCTTGCAACCGCATTTCATTCATTTTATAACGCTTGCCGTGTTAAGGGCGAGGACAGGGAATTAACAAATGCAAGGCTCAAGCTTTGTGCATCTGTCGGAACAGTTCTTCGAGGCATTTTAAAAATGCTTAAAATTGATGCTCCCGAAAAAATGTAACTTTATGTTAATGAGGTGAACAAAATGAAAAAAATATTAGCGCTTTTGCTCTCACTTGGAATGATTCTTTCTTCCATTGGTTATGCAACGGAACTTCCCGTTGAGAACCCCGCATCACCGAGAAATATCATTGAAAGTGTCGGCTCACAAATGAGTAATTTAGGGGTTTACGGTGGCTTTACCTCTGAAAAACTTTATCGGGAAACACTTATTTCCGTTGTTGAAAAACATCCCGAGCTTTTTACAGAGGTTATGAAATCCCTTTTATCTTCTACTGATAAATACGGCGCCTACTATACCCCTGAAGAGGCAAAGGCGATGCTTGAGAATTTGTCTGACTCAATCACGGGAATAGGCGTATCTGTTTCCTCTGTTGACGGAAACCTGATTATCGGACAGGTTCTTCCCGACACCCCTGCAGAGCGAGCAGGTCTTATGGTTGGGGACAGACTCATTTCCGCAAACGGCACAAATCTTACAGGAATGGATTTGGACACCGCAACAAGCCACATAAAAGGGCCTGTGGGAACAACGGTTAACCTTATTGTTGACCGTGACAGAGTCGGTCAGCTCACCTTCTCCATTATCCGCGAGAAAATCACCACGGAGCCTGTTAAATCAAAAATCCTTGAGGAGAAAATCGGATATATAGAAATTATTTCATTCTCAACCAACACTGCTCTTTATGTCAGCTCTGCTTTAGGAGATTTCAGACGGGCGGGAATAAAAGATATTATTATTGATGTCCGTAATAATTCAGGGGGATATTACAACGAGGCGCTGGCAACTGCCGACCTCTTCCTCCCCAAAAAAGCAGTTATTTCCTCCGAGGACCACAGATTGGATATTCTTGATGTGACATACCTGGCAAAGGGCAACGATCCCAAATATAATACAGTTATTCTTATAAATGAATATTCCGCAAGTGCTTCTGAGGTTCTTGCCGCAGCCCTTTCAGAGAACAACGCCGCAACATTGATTGGCGAAAAGTCCTACGGAAAAGGAACTGTTCAGACAATCCTCGGCCTTGCAAACGGCGGAATGATGAAATATACAACTGCATTTTATCTTACCCCAACGGGTAAAAACATTGAGAGAATAGGCATTATGCCTAAAATCCAAGTTGAAAACACCCGTGAAGAAGTTGACCTTTCGCAGTTTACTTCATTAAAATATAAGCATACCTATTCGGTTGGAATGTCCGACCCCGAGATAAAAAATGCAAAAGAGATGCTTAGTTTCCTTGGGGTATACCACGGCGAAATTAATGAGTATTTTGATGAAAACTTAAAAATTGTTTTAACTTCAATTCAAAAAGCAACAAATTACATCGAACCAAACGGTGTTTTAAACCCCGTTACACAGATTGAAATTCTTGACCTTCTTTGCAGTACAACGATTTTAAAAGACAATCAGCTTGACACCGCAATTAAATATTTAAAAGAGAAATAAAACTTAAAAGCCTTGCAAATGCAAGGCTTTTAGTTTGCAAAAAAATAACGGCAGACTTATCTGCCGTTATTCTATTTCTAATGTTTAGTCTCTTGCCATTCTCTTGTATACTTCGTATCTGTCGAGAAGGTCTTTTTCTGCCTTATCGAAGAGCTCAACTGCAACTTCAGGATATGCTTTCTTAAGCATCAAGTAACGGTTTTCGCCTTCTAAGAATTCAGCAACTGTGCCTGTTGGCTCTTTTGAATCAAGGATGAATGGGTTCTTGCCCTCTTCCTTAAGTTCAGGATTAAATCTCCAGAGGTGCCAGTAACCTGTCTGAACAGCTTTCTTTTCCTCTGAGATTGTGTTAGCCATGCCAACCTTAATACCGTGGTTAATACAAGGAGCGTAAGCTATGATAAGGGATGGACCCGGATAAGCTTCTGCTTCCTTGATTGCCTTAAACGCCTGATTCATATCAGCGCCGAGAGCAATCTGTGCAACATATACATAACCGTAAGTTGTTGCAATCATACCGAGGTCTTTCTTCTTAACCTTCATACCGGAAGCCGCAAACTTAGCAACAGCACCTGTTGGTGTAGCCTTTGAAGCCTGACCGCCTGTATTTGAGTAAACCTCTGTATCAACAACAAAGATATTAATATCTTCGCCGGATGCGATAACATGGTCAAGACCACCGTAACCGATATCGTAAGCCCAGCCGTCACCGCCGAATGCCCAGATAGAACGCTTGATTAAGAAGTCTGTTCTGTCTGCGATTTCCTTGATTGCAGGGTTAGACATATCTTCCTTGCCGATTAAAGCAATAATGTCTTTTGCTGCAGCCTTGGAAGCTTCTGCGTCATCCTTACCTGCAATCCAAGCCTTAAATGCTTCTGCAAGCTCAGGAGCAACTGTATCCATAACTGAGTTCATACGGCTTACGAGGTTCTTTCTAACCTTCTTGTTAGCAGCAACCATACCAAGACCGAATTCAGCGTTATCCTCGAAGAGGGAGTTAGCCCAAGCCGGACCCTTGCCTTCAGCGTTCTTACAGTATGGCATTGAAGGAGCACTGCCGCCCCAGATTGATGTACAACCTGTTGCGTTTGCAACCATCATTCTGTCACCGAAGAGCTGTGTTATAAGCTTAATATAAGGTGTTTCACCGCAACCTGCACAAGCGCCTGAGAATTCAAGCATTGGTGTTGCAAACTGTGAATTCTTGAATGTCTTCATAATATCGATGTCAGCCTGCTTTGTAGGAATTGTCATAGCGAAATCCCAGTTTGGAGCTTCAACTGCTGAAACCTCATCGATTGGCTTCATAACGAGAGCCTTTTCCTTTGCAGGACAAACCTGAGCACAAACACCGCAACC
>JAZRTD010000008.1:0-5350 GCA_045651845.1 Clostridia bacterium
GATTTTGCCCACAGATGTTGTCTTACCAACCCCGTTTACACCGATAACCATAATAACAGCAGGAATTCCCGAAATATTTACCTTATCATCCGCTCCGTCAAGAATTTCAATAAGAATATCCGAAAGCTCTGCATTTAGCTGCGAGCTGTCTGTGAGGCCTTTCTCTTTTGCAACCTTTCTTAACCTTTCAATAATTTCAAGGGAGGTATTAACACCAATATCAGCAGTTATCAAAACCTCTTCAAGCTCTTCAAAAAGCTCTTCATCAATTTTTTTAAAAGAATTTATAACAACTTCAACCTTACTGCTTATAGAATCCTTTGTTTTTTTCAGGCTATCTTTTAATTTTCCGAATAAAGACATTATTTTGCCACCTCATCTATATTTAATGATAATAATTTAGATACGCCGCGTTCCTGCATTGTCACACCATAAAGAATATTGGCTGACTCCATAGTTCCTCTTCTGTGTGTGATAATGATAAACTGGGCCTTTTCAGAATACTTTCTTAAATAATCCGCATATCTTATAACATTAACATCATCAAGTGCCGCTTCAATTTCGTCAAGAATACAAAACGGCGTTGGTCTTACATTAAGAATTGCAAACAGCAATGCAATAGCTGTAAGCGCTCGTTCACCGCCTGATAAAAGCGAAAGTCTCTGAAGTTTTTTACCCGGAGGCTGAGCCTCAATTTCAATTCCGCTTTCCAAAAGATTTTCAGGGTCTGCAAGACTTAAATTTGCATTTCCTCCGCCAAACAGCTCTGCAAAAACCTTGGTAAAGTTTCTGTTTATAATTTCAAACTGCTGAGCAAATTGGGTTTTCATAACAGAAAGCATTTCCGCAATTATCTTTTCAAGGTCAACCTTCGCTTTTTCCAAATCATTGGTCTGGATAAGCATAAAGTCATATCTTTCTTTAACATCACGGTAACTTTCTATGGCGTCAATATTAATATTGCCAAGATTTTTAATCTTTGACTTAAGGGACGAAATATCCTTTTCTGCATTGGTCAAATCCGCATTCTCATCCGCACAATCTGCCGCCTGACTGTAAGTAAGCTCATATTCATCCCAAAGTCTTGAAAAAATTCCCTCAAGCTCTGATTCACTGAGCGCTTTTTTGCTTTCCAGTTTGGCTTTCTGTCTGCTGAGTCCAACCATTATATCGTTCGTTCCCGAAACATCCTTTTGAAGCTTTCTTATTCTTTCTTCCGCATCAGCCTTATTTTTAGAAAGTTCGTTAAGTTTTTCGTTTGCCTTTTTGGTTGTCACCTCAAGAGATGAAACATTAATCTTACTTGTCTCAATCTCCTGTTTCGCTGCAACAATTTTTAACTTTATTTCGTTTTTCTCTATTTCAGAGTTTTCAGTTTTATCGGCAATAGCTTTAATCATTTGTGCCGCAACAGAAACCTTTTCTTTTTGCGAAATAATATCCTTGTTACATGAGTTTTCCTCAAGACTGATTTCAAGAAGCTTTTCAGAAGCCTCACGGGATTTTTGCATAAGAACATCAAAGCCCTGCTGTTCTTTGGAAATCGCCTCTTCGAGTTTTGTTATCTCATCTTCAAGATATGAAATATGTTTTTGTCTTTCTATCTTCTCTTCCTCAATCTTTTTAAGACTCTCATTTATAGATAAAATCTCATTTTCAACCTGATTTTTGGCTTGTGTTACACTTTCAAGGAAAGAATTTCCGTGTTCAAAATCGGCTCTATCCCTAATATATTCATCATTTAATAACGCAAGCTCTTTATTATCAAGTTCAAGAGTTTCGGTGTAACTTTGGATTTTAACCGCAGTTTCATCGGCCTTATTTTTAACTTCTGTCAATTCCTTTTTAAGCAACTCAACTTCAGATTTTATTGCTTCAATTTCAGCAGTTCTTGACAAAAATCCAACAGACTTATTAAAGCTTCCGCCGGACATTGCACCACCCGTTTGCATAACTTCCCCGGAAAGCGTTACAATTTTAAGCTTGTAATCAGATTTTTTTGCAATTTTAATAGCATTATCAATGTTATCCGCAATGACAATTGCCCCTAAAAGACTGCTTTTAACAGCATCGTACTTTGCATCAACTAAGACAAGATTTGAGGCAATATCAATATATCCCTCCATATTTTTTATGGCGGACACATCCGTATTCCGCGCCTTAACTGTGCTGACAGGCAAGAACGTTGCTCTTCCCGCTTTCTCTTTTTTCAGATACTCAATCGCAAGCTTTGCATCTGCTTCCGTTTCAACAACAATATTTTGTCCTGCATTTCCAAGTGCTGTATCAATTGCAACGATATACTCGCTTGAAACATCAACAAGTTTAGCAAAAGGACCGTATATTCTTGCATTATTAATCTTTGTGCTCTTAGCATTCATAACAGCCTTGACGCTTCCTGCAAATCCATCAAAATTTTTCTCCATATCTTCAAGGACATTGACTTTTGACAGTTTTTTATTTAATCTAAATTCAATATCATTTGCAGTTGATATAAAGTTTGCACGCTGGGCTTTATTTTTCTCAAGTTCCTTTAAAACAAAATCACGGTCAGCCTCAATTTTATCAATTTTGCCTCTCTTCTCATTCATTTTTTCTTTGAGATTTGAAACATTTTCGCTGAGTCTTTGATAATCCTCCGCCTTTGATGCAAGTTCCTGCGTTGCGGAAGTTTTTCTTTCTTCAAAGCTTGATTTTAAAATCCCCGAATTTAAAATACGTTCTTTTTCTCTGTTAATTTCTGTGCTTTTTTCGATAATTTCCGATTTGATATCTTCAAGCAAAGAATTTTGTGTTTGTGTTAAATTTTGAATTTCCGCGATATTTTTCTCGTTAGTTTCTTTACAAGCCTTAATTTCTGCGGCTTTTGTTTCAAGTTTTTCAAGCTCTTCTTCTAAAGATGCAAGCTGTTTTTCGGCATTTTCAGCCTCAACAACATATTCGCTTACAATTTCATCAAGCTTATTTATGCTTTCCTCATAATGACCTATATCGGAAAGGAGAACGCTTATTCTGCTGTTTGAATCCGCAATTGAAGCAATAATATTTTTCTCATCTTCTCTGAACTCTTCCATTTCTTCGTTCCACTTTTCAATTTTATCATAAAAGTCATTAACAGCCTTTTCATTCTCTCGAGCCTTAACACTGATTTTTTCAATTTCAGCATCGGTTTCACTAAGATTTTGGGTAATATTTTCAAGTTCAGTCTTGATTTTATCAATCTTAACAACAGACAAATTAATTTCAATAACCTTAAGTTCATCACGAAGTTTTAAGTATTTTTTAGCCTTTTCAGACTGCTCAAAAAGAGGACCAATCTGATTCTCAAGTTCAGCCATAATATCTTTTATTCTCGTAAGATTTTCAGTTGTATGACTTAATTTTCTTTCAGCCTCGTTTTTGCGGTATTTATATTTTGTTATACCTGCCGCTTCTTCAAAAATCTGTCTTCTGTCCTCAGATTTATTGCTTAATATTTCATCAATTTTCCCCTGTCCGATTATGGAATAGCCTTCTCTTCCAAGTCCAGTATCCATAAAAAGCTCGTGAATATCCTTCAATCTGCATCCAACACGGTTGATAAAATATTCACTCTCACCGCTCCGATACACACGCCTTGTAACTGTTATTTCCTCATAATCAAGAGGAAAAAAACCTTTTGAATTATCAAGGGTGAGCGACACTTCCGCAAAGCCCATTGGCTTACGGTTTTGTGTACCTGAAAAAATAACATCTTCCATTTTACTTCCGCGCAAGGTCTTAATGCTTTGCTCGCCCATAACCCATCTGATAGCGTCGGAAATATTACTTTTACCCGAACCATTAGGTCCGACTATTGCAGTTATTCCCGGGTTAAAATCCAAATAAATTTTATCAGCAAAGGACTTAAACCCCTGCATCTCAACACTTTTCAGCAGCATATAATATCTCCTTTCTATCCCTCATTTTCTTCGGACAATACTGTCCATTCTTCATAATATTCTTCAAGCTCCGATTTGAGTTTTTCCAGCATTTCGCATTTTTCGTTCATCAAAACATAGTCTGAAAAAACCTCTTCTTTTGTGAGCTCTTCCTCAATAATGCCTATATTATTTTCTGTATCCTCAATAAGCTTTTCAAGTTCTTTAATTCTGTTTCTTCTTTGAGTATCCTGTTTCCTTTGTTCCTTCGACCTGTAATTCCCTTTGGGTTTTTCTAAAATAACATCTTTCTTTTCCACCTCAGCAGATAAGGCAATCAATTCTTTCCTTGCCTTATATTCATCAAATCCGCCGTCGCTGATAAAAACACCATTTTTTTCAATTTCAACAATTTTATGTGGAACCTTATTTAAAAGGTATCTGTCGTGAGATACAAAAATCAACGTTCCGTCATATTCACAGAGTGCCTTTTCAAGGACTTCCTTCGACATTAAATCAAGGTGGTTGGTAGGCTCGTCTAGGATTATAACGTTAGCCTTTTCAAGCATAATAATACAAAATGCAAGCTTTGCCCTCTCACCACCGCTTATAACACGAACAGGCTTATATACATCATCTTTGGTAAGAAGGACATTCCCGAGGACTTTTCTAATATCAGTTTCGTTAATATGAGGAAATCTGTCCCACAATTCATCAATTGCAATCTTGTCCATATTAAGATTAAGATTTTCCTGTTCATAATAGCTTAAAGTTACATTCTTACCCCATTCAATATTGCCTTTGTAATACGGAATAATTTCCTGAATTGTTTTTAAAAAAGAGGATTTTCCTATGCCGTTATCACCGATTATTGCAATTTTATCACCTTTTCTGATATGGAGATTTATATTATCGCATAAAACCTTTCTTTCATCTCCAACACAAACCTGAAGATTTGAAACCTTAAGAACATCTTTATACGGCTCATTTATTTTTTCAAATTTAAGTCGCATGGGTTTAAGGTCAGAATCGGGTTTTTCAATAATTTCCATACTTTCAAGAGCTTTTATTCTCGATTTAGCACTGTTTGATGTGGATGCTCTTGCAAGGTTTTTGTCGATATATGTCTGCATTTTCGCAATTTCTGCCTGTTGTGTGTCATATTCCTTTTGCTGTCTTTGACGGCGTTCTTCTCTTAATACTAGATACTTTGAATAGTTTCCTTTATAAGTATATAGTCTGCTTCGCTCAATTTCAAATACGGTGTCCACAATTTTATCAAGAAAATATCTATCGTGTGACACAACTAAAATACTGCCTTTATAATTAAGCAAATATTCCTCAAGCCAGGATAATGTTTTGAAATCAAGATGGTTTGTAGGCTCGTCAAGAATAAGAAGATTAGGCTCTTCAAGCAAAAGCTTTGCAATAGCAAGACGGGTTTTCTCCCC
>JAZRTD010000009.1:0-6478 GCA_045651845.1 Clostridia bacterium
TATGCATAGCTTCGCCTGCTTTTTCTGTTAAGAGACGGAAGAAAATTGCTGCAACCTCTTCACGAACTATGTTGTTAAGAGGTCTAACTGTACCATCTGTGTAACCGATGATATATGCACCGTGGTCATCTGCATTAAGAACCGGATCATCACCAATTCCTTCAACCACATACTTAGCATAAACCTTAGTATTTCCTGAAACCACTATAGTATCAGGAGCCGGCTTTGTCATTTCTTTGTCAAGATACCAGCCTTCGAATTCATAACCTTCCTTTTCAGCTGGAACGATTTCACCAATATCTAATGAACCACCCTTAGTAACTACACTTGAGAGAACTTCGCCGTCAACAATAAACTCAACCTTATACTCTTTCTCTGAAGGTGTTGATGCGCCGCCGCCACCGCCACCGCCGGTGAATTTACCTGCGATAACAGTCGCTGCTGCCCAAGGAGCAACTGCAGCGTCAGGATTGTGGTTAACATTTCCAACTGTTTCTAAAGGTTTAGTCGCATATTTAACTGTTGCAATATCAACGCCAATAGCAGTTGAACCTTCAAGCTTACCTTCAAGCTTATATGTTCCAAAGTCATTAACTGCAACTCCATTAACTGCAAAAGTAATCGGTCTGCCGATTTTGTCTGCCAAAGTTGCCTTTGTCTGTCCGTCCTTAACCTTAATCTTGATTACTGCCTCATTTGCAGTAAAAGTTCTCTCGGTTTCTTCAAAGATTTCTTTTGCTCCGGCATCAAATCCGTTCATATCTTTGTTATTAGCTTTATAGCTATTTGGGAAAGTAATGTTATCAGGAATCTTGATTGTAACTTCAAATTCTCCTGTAACAGAAATATTTTCGAGATTATCAATGAGAGTTGCAGTATTTGAGCCGCCAACAGTGTTTATTGCCATCTTAGCAGCTCCAACAAGGTTTTCAAATTCAGCCTCAACAACGCTCATATCAAGAGTTGCCATAAAATCAAAGGTTGAAATTGATGCAACATCTCTTCCTCTTACATTAACTCCCTCTAACCAGTCTACCGCACCCGTTTCCTTTACCTGAATATCAAGCGGAACCTCGATTGAACGAGTAAGCCAGTTTGTAAGCGCAGCACCAGTTATTCCTCTGTTCTCACCATACTGAACGATTGCGTCCTTAACAGTGGTTGGCTCTGCAGCCGAAACACTAACAAGGGTAAATACCATTGTGAGTGCTAATGCCATTGCCAAAATTCTTTTTTTCATTATATTCACTCCTTAAAAATTGAATTAATAATTTACAAATTTATCTTCTTCGCTTTGTTGCGTTATACCCTTGAAGAATATGAATATTATCAAGGGATTTACCTGTCCCCAAAGCGACACAGGACTCAGCATCTTCTGCCACATAGGTTTTTATCCCTGTTTCCGCCTCAATTATTTTGTCCATTCCGTAAACCAAGGCACCTCCGCCTGTTAGAACAATTCCTCTTGAGCTTATATCGCCGATAAGTTCAGGGGGGGTTTTCTCAAGCACGGTTTTAACCGCCAGAACAATGCTTTCCGCAGGTTCAGAAAGAGCCTCAAGCATTTCATCCGATGAAACCGTCAGCGTTTTGGGAAGACCCGTCACAAGGCTTCTGCCCCGAATTTCCATAACGGGATGGTCCTCCCGTTTATAGACACAGCCTATATTGACTTTCATTTCCTCAGCTGTTCTTTCCCCAATTAAAACATTATATTTCTTTCTGATATATCTGACAATTGCTTCGTCAAACTTATCTCCTGCAACCTTTATGGACTGGCTTGTAACAATCCCGCCAAGAGAAATTACTGCAACATCAGTTGTTCCGCCACCCATATCAACAATCATAGAGCCGTAAGGCTGAGCAATATCAATTCCGCATCCGATTGCCGCCGCAATAGGCTCTTCAATAAGATGAACCTTTCCAGCTCCTGCTTGAATTCCGGCATCAATAACCGCTCTTTCCTCAACCTCTGTAACTCCGCTTGGAACGCAGATTATAACTCTCGGCTTAAAGAATGATTTTTTGCATACCTTTCCAAGGAAATACTTAATCATCCGCTCCGTGGTATTATAATCCGATATAACCCCGTCTCTAAGCGGACGGATTGCGACTATATTCCCGGGAGTTCTCCCAAGCATTCTCTGCGCCGCATCACCCACAGCATGAAGCTTATTCGTATTTTTATCAATAGCAACAACTGACGGTTCTTTGGTAACAATCCCCTTGCCTTTAACATAGACAAGCACCGACGCCGTGCCAAGGTCAATTCCTATATCTTGACCAAAATGCATATCTATCTCTCCATTCACATAAAACAAAAAAATCCTATATAAATTATGTGCTTTTTTCTCACTCTTAATGATATAACAAAAAACAAAAAATGTCAAGACAAATGTATAAATTTTCACAAAAAAGTTGAAGGGGTGATAAATAAATTTATCACCCCTTATTTAACGCCTTATTTGTGATAAGTTTTCCCCTCAATTATGGTAAATGCTCTGTATATTTGCTCTAAGAGAATGACCCGCATAAGCTGATGAGGAAATGTCATCTCGGAAAAGCTTAATCTTTTTCCTGATGCCTTTTTCACGCTGTCCGAAAGCCCAAATGAACCCCCGATTATAAAAGCAATTTTACTGCTTCCCGACCTTGCCGACTCCTCAAAAAATTCTGCAAATTTTTCCGAGGGACATTGTTTCCCTTCAACGCAGAGGGACACCACCGATGCACCTTTCGGAATTTTCTCCAAAATTCTCTCTCCCTCTTTCAAAAGCACCTGCTCTTTCTCTCGCTCTGATGGATTTTCAGGGGTAGGTTCATCCTTTACCTCTATTATCTCAAAGTTACAGTATCTTCCCAGTCTTTTTTTATATTCATCAAGCGCCTGTGAGAAAAATTTTTCCTTAATCTTTCCCACAGCAACAACCGTCACCGAAAGCATTATGCTTGAAAATAGTAGCCAACGCCTCGTTTTGTCATAATCGTTGTTGGCTGTGACGGGTCATCTTCGATTTTTTCACGAACTCGTCTGACTGTAACATCAACAGTTCTAACATCGCCGTAATATTCATAATCCCACACACTCTCAAGCAGTTTTTGTCTTGAGAAAATACGGTTTGGCTGGCTTGCAAGATACTTAATGAGGTCAAATTCACGAACGGTAAGGTCAATAAGCTTGCCGTTTTTATAAAGCTCGTATCGGTTAAAGTCAAGAAGGAAATCCCCTATTTCAAGAGTATCCTTTTCAGCAGGAGAATCCGTAACCTCGGGAGAAACACGGCGCATATTAGCCTTAATTCTCGCCATAAGCTCTCTTATACTGAATGGTTTTGTTATATAGTCATCCGCACCAAGCTCAAGGCCTAAAACCTTATCAACCTCTTCCTCTCTTGCTGTCAGCATAAGAATCGGAACTGTTGAGGTTTCTCGGATTTTACGGCAAACCGTAAACCCGTCAATTTTAGGAAGCATAACATCAAGCAAAATAAGGTCAGGCTGAACGCTTTTCACCTTTAAAAGAGCCTCCTCGCCGTCATACGCCTCATAAACCTCATAATTCTCCTTTTGAAGATTAAGCTTGAGTATTTCAACTATCGGTTTTTCATCGTCAACAACTAAAATTTTCTTATCCATATTTTCACCTCATAATCAATATGATACATATCCTAACGGATTCTGGAATACTCCGTTTTTCTTTATTTCAAAATGCAAATGAGTTCCTGTACTTCTTCCCGTGTTGCCCATTTTCGCAATGGTTTGGCCCTGGCTGACTCTCTGCCCTTTTGACACAAGCAAAGATGAATTGTGCCCGTATGCAGTCTGGTAGCCGTTACCATGATCTATAACAACATAGTTGCCGTATCCGCTCATCCAACCTGAATAGGTAACCGTTCCTGATGCGGCGGCTTTGATTGCAGAGCCGTGAGAGCCTGCAATATCAATTCCGTTATGATTTCTTCCCCATCGTCTGCCGTAACGGGAAGACAAATATCCGCTTGTAGGTTTTATAAACTGCGGAGGAGTTTTTGTTCCGACTCTTCGGATTTCCGTCACAGGCTCGCTTAAAACCTCTTCGGATAAAACTTCCCGCTGAAATTCTATACCGTTTTCAGTTTTAACCTTTGCAACCTTTCTGACCTTTCCCTCAACACCTTTTGAGATAATAGCGTATTCCCCTTTGAACATATTGGGATCATCCTGACTCTCCACCTGATAAGGAACAGCCTCCTCATATTCAAGCGTCCTCGTTGCAATAACCGAAAGGAGCGGAGCCGCTTTCTCAATGATTATTTCGTCGCCTACGTGGATAACATCCCCGTCTGCAAGATTAGGGTTTAAGGCAACAATTTCAACACTGCTCCTCATCCCAAATTTTTCGGCAATCCCCGAAAGAGTATCCCCTGATGCAACAACGTATTTTTCAAGTTCTTTATCCGTTCCCGCAAGTATACTGATTGCCCCCTCAAAAGAGGTAAGCTTATTTATCCCGTGATTATAATCAAGGCTGTATGTATACTTCTCTTTAGTCTCAAGAATAGTTTCTTCCGTATACTGAACACCGCAGTATCTTATAAGATATTCTTTTCTGACATTTTTCGCAATTTCCTCGGAGGTTACAGCCGTAACAAACTCCCCGTCAATATATATTCCGTAGCTGGGAACAACGTATTCAAGATTGGCAAGAAGATAATCCGCCATAGCCTGCCTTGTCATACACTTATCTCTGTCCACAAGCCGTCTGACATAATCAGGCTCCTTGGAATAATTTTCCTCCTCGCCCACATACATCTTAACAACCTCTGCCACATCTTTTATAGCTTCGTCAACTATTTCCGTATCATCAATATACCCAACCAAAGTTCCGTCAATAATAACTTCATAGCCCAGGGCATAATTTTTCATATTAAAAAAGGCAAAAATAACTGTAAGACAAATAATTGCAATAACGCCGGATATTATATGATTTTTAAAGCTTTTCCACAAGCCTTTGACTCTGTGCATATACACGCTTTTTTCATCAACCATAAAAACACGGTCGGAAATCCGTTTTTTCGCCTTGGGTCTTTTCGTGTTTTCATCAAAAACAGCTTTGCCAAATCCTTGCATTTCACTGCTTTTCTCTATATTATCCTTTTCTTCAGCCAAAATATCACCTCTTATTTTACGCCGAAACTCTTTACAGCTTTGTTAATTTAATATTACAACTTTGTAACAAAGACTATTTTACAATATCTTTTCAAAAAAGTCAACAGTTACTTGTTCATATCATAGATAATGCGGAGTCCGTCAAGAGTCAGAGTTTTGTCAACAAAATCGATTGAGTTGCTTTCAGGGGCAATAAGAACAGAAAGTCCGCCTGTTGCAATAACCTTAACATTATCCTCATTAAGCTCCTTTTTGATTTCCGCAACAATTCTGTCAACCTGCCCTGCCTGACCGTAAACCGCACCCGACTGCATTGAAGAAATCGTATTTCTGCCTATTGCAGTTTGGGGTTTTTTAATTTCAACTCTCGGAAGCTTTGCGGCTCTTTCAAAAAGGGCATTCATTGAAACCTTAACTCCAGGGGCAATAACACCGCCTAAATAATCTCCGTTTCCGTCAATTGCGCAAAAAGTTGTTGCCGTTCCGAAATCCACAAGGATAAGGGGTTTTCCGTATTTATGAATTGCGCCCACAGCGTTTACAATTCTGTCCGCGCCAACTTCTTTCGGGTTGTCATATTTTATATTAAGCCCCGTCTTAACACCAGGCCCAACCACCATAGGCTCGCACTTAATATATTTCCTTATGGCGTTGCAAAGGGAATGCATAATAGGCGGAACAACAGATGAAATTATAACATCGTCAATCTGCTCCGCAGAAATTCCGCTATGCTCTGTCAGCTGGCACAAGGTTATGCCGATTTCATCGGAGGTTTTATTTTTATCCGTTGAAATTCTCCAGCTGTTTTTAAGCTCCTCTCCGTCAAAAAGAGCAATCACTATATTCGTATTTCCGACATCAATTGCAAGAATCATATTTATCCCTCTTTAATCCAAATTTTTAAACTCAACATAAGTTTCGCCGTTTTCAATAGTAAGCACGGCATAACTCCTTGATGCACTGCCCGGATTTATAACCGTTATTCCCGAGGCTTCATCATAGTCCCGGCTGTGGGTATGCCCGTAAAGACATATATCCGCACCAAGCTTTTTCCCTTGACTTACAAGCATAGCGGTTGAATATTTAACATTATATTTATGCCCGTGGGTCATAAATATTTTCTTTCCGCCAAACTCAAAAAATCTGTCCTCAGGCACACTTTTCACAAAGAAATCATTATTCCCGATAACATCTGCAACAAGGATTCTGGGGCAGGCAAGCATAAATTCCTCTATATCCCGATTAACATCGCCGAGAAACATAACCATATCCGCGTCCTTTTCGTTCATTACCGCTTCGATAAGGTTTCCCACTTTGCCGTGAGAATCGC
>JAZRTD010000010.1:0-4326 GCA_045651845.1 Clostridia bacterium
TTAATTTATCAGAAACTGCAACTGCGGACAGTGAATTTATAAATTCTTATGCAAGAAGACTTTTTAAGAGTCTCGGAAGTCCTATGCCAAACAGAAAGCCTGTTGTTCTTCACATTGAATCTATTTCAATGGTGGACAAGGCTATTGAAGCAAGACTTATAATGGCTGCTTCAAAAGAGGCTATGGGAGAGGACTTTTATCTTGAAAAAAAGCACATAAAAGATATTCTTTCCCTTAAAAATAAAGATACAGGTGCATCACTTAATTTTGCAAAAGGACTTACAGTCAGGGTTATGTATGGCTGGCTTGAATTTCGCAATGAAAACACTATTGAAATGAATAATGCTTTGGGAAATGGTATTGACTATATAACTGAAATTGAACCAGGTAACGGATATAAAATTGAGGGACAAAGCGGGACAGTTTATGTTAAAAGAGTTCTTCTTTCCGAATACAAAAAGACATCGGGTGATGTTCTCATTGATGAAGATAAGATAGAAGGGACTGTTTTTTTGAGAAACCGCAGAAAGGGCGACAAAATGGTTGTTTATTCTGACGGAAGAAGCAAAAAGCTTAAAAGTATTTTTATTGATATGAAAATTCCCCGTGACAAACGGGATGATATTCCGCTTATTTGTCATAACGACGATGTTCTTGCAATCGTTGGAGGGCGGGTAAGCGAAAAATATAAAGTTGATAAAAATTCTACGAAAGCGTGGGTGATTTATTATGGTAACGAATGATAAAATTAATGTATTGCTGTCGGCTGAGGAAATTGATAAAAAAGTTTGCGAGATTGCAAACAGGATAAATAATGACTTTGCGGGAGAGCGTGTTATTATTATTGGAGTTTTAAAGGGAGCGTTTATGTTCCTCTCTGATTTAGTGAAAAAAATCAATCTTCAGACAGAGGTTTATTTCCTTGAAGCATCAAGCTACGGTGCAGGAACAGAGACAACGGGAGTTGTTAAAATTTCCAAGGATGTTGACAGGGATTTGAAAAATGAAAATGTTATTATTGTTGAGGATATAATTGATACGGGAATAACTATGGATAAGGTTATTGAAATTCTTCGGGCAAGAGGTGCTAAAACTGTCAGCCTTTGTGCATGCCTTAGCAAGCCAAGCAGAAGAAAGGTTGATGTAAAGATTAATTATCTTGGATTTGAAATCCCTGATGAATTTGTTGTTGGTTATGGACTTGATGTTGCTGAGCAGTATCGAAATCTGCCGTACATAGGTGTAGTTAAAACTACAGAGTAATTCTGAATAATTATAGATAAAAGGGTGGTTTTATTATGAGTAAGAAAATAAGAACAAGATTTGCACCAAGCCCAACAGGCTATATGCATATTGGTAATTTGAGAACAGCGCTTTATACCTATCTCTTGACAAGGTCAAAGGGCGGAAAGTTTATTTTAAGAATAGAGGATACGGATCAGGAGCGTCTTGTTGAGGGCGCAACAGATGTTATCTACCGTACAATGAAAGATACAGGTCTTATTCACGATGAGGGTCCGGATATCGGCGGTGAATATGGACCGTATATTCAGAGTGAGAGAAGAAATATTTATAAGGAATATGCAGAAAAGCTTGTTGAATTAGGACATGCTTACTATTGTTTCTGCAGTAAGGAAAGACTTGATGATCTTCGCGAAAAGCAGGAAAAAGCA
The DNA here is from genome assembly GCA_045651845.1 of Clostridia bacterium. Taxonomy (GTDB): domain Bacteria; phylum Bacillota; class Clostridia; order Monoglobales; family Monoglobaceae; genus SIG454. The sequence goes on from JAZRTD010000010.1 coordinate 1,674, forward strand.
AAGGTTCCCACAAAGTATGACGGACATTGCTTAAGGTTGACAAAGGAAGAAGTTCAGGCAAAACTTGATGCGGGTGAACCTTATGTTATCAGACAGAAGATGCCTAAATACGGAAAAACAACATTTAAGGATGAAGTTTTCGGTGAGATTTCAGTTGAAAATACAATTCTTGATGACAATGTTCTTCTTAAGGCAGACGGTCTTCCAACATATAACTTTGCCAATGTTATAGACGACCATCTTATGAATATAACCCATATCATAAGAGGCTCAGAGTATCTTTCATCAACTCCTAAGTATAATCTTCTTTATGAGGCGTTTGGTTGGGATATCCCCACATATATTCATGTATCTCCTGTTATGAGAGATGCGCAAAAGAAGCTCTCGAAGCGTGACGGAGATGCATCTTATGAGGATTTTATCAAAAAAGGATATTTAAAAGAAGCGATTGTCAACTATATTGCTCTTTTAGGTTGGTCTCCGGGCGGTGACAGGGAAAAGTATACAATTGATGAACTTATTGAAATTTTTGATGTTAAGGGTATAAGTAAATCCCCTGCAATTTTTGATGAAAATAAGCTTGCATGGCTTAATGGAGAGTATATAAGAGAACTTTCCTCTGATGAATTCCACGAGAAGGCTCTTCCTTGGTATAAGGGTGTTATAGAGAATCCTGAAATTGACTTAAAAGAGGTTTCAGCTCTTTTACAGAAACGCTGCGAAAAACTCAGTGATATTCCTGAGCAGGTTGATTTCTTTGATGAACTCCCTGAGTATGATATTGAAATGTATACTCATAAGAAGATGAAAACAAATCCTGAAAATTCCCTTGTTTCTCTTGAAAATATTCTTCCTGTTATTGAAGGAATAGAGGATTGGACCTTTGACAATTTACACGATGCTTTAATGGAGCTTGTCCAGAAAATGGAAGTTAAGAACGGAATTGTTCTCTGGCCACTTCGTGTTGCGGTTTCAGGAAAAGCGTTCACTCCAGGAGGCGGTGTTGAAATCGCTTATATTCTTGGTAAGGAAGAAACAATAAACCGAGTTAAAAAAGGTATTGAAAAATTGAAATAAAGGACTTGATGATAATGGATATTAAATCAAAATTTTCAGATAAGGTTGCTCATCTTGAAGCGTCAGCAATCCGTGAGATTTTTAAGCTTCTTGCAAAGCCGGGAATAATTTCATTTGCAGGCGGAGCACCCGACCCAAATCTTTTCCCGACAAAGGAATTTGCTGAAATTGCATCGGAAATATTGTTAAATGACGGTAAAACTGCGCTTCAGTACGGGATAACCGAAGGGTATTTACCCCTCCGCAACTGGGTAAAGGACAGACTTAAAAATCAAGGGATAGGAACAGATGATGATGAAACAATTATCGTAAGCGGAGGACAGCAAGGGATTGATCTTGCGGCAAAATCTCTTCTTAACCCTGGAGATGGGGTTGTTTGTGAAGAACCAAGCTTTATAGGTGGACTTAACGCTTATCGTTCAAATAATGCCAAGCTTTACGGTGTTCCCGTTGAAAGTGACGGGATTGATACCGATAAGCTTGAAGAGTTGCTTAAGGAACATAAAAATATTAAAATTCTATACACAATTGCAACATTTCAGAATCCGTCGGGAATAACTATGTCTCTTGAAAAGAGAAAAAAAGTTCTTGAGCTTGCTTCAAAATATGATTTTATCATTTTTGAGGATAATCCATATGGGGATTTGCGGTTCTCAGGGGAAGAAGTGCCAACAATGAAATCAATGGATAAAGAGGGAAGAGTTGTATATCTTGGCTCCTTTTCAAAGATTTTAGCCCCAGGTCTTCGTTTAGGTTTTACCTGTGCAAATAAGGAACTTATGGAGAGAATGATAATCTGCAAGCAGGTGGAAGATGTTCATACAAACGTCCTTTCGCAGATGGTTGCATATAATTTTGTTACTAAATATTCAATCGATGAACATATTGCAAAGCTTCGTCAGTGTTACGGAAAAAAATGCGCTCTTATGATAGAATGTATTGATAAATATTTCCCTAGCTGTGTAAGCCATACTAACCCTGAAGGCGGATTATTTTTATTCTGCACAATGCCGAAAGGGTATGATGCAAAAGCGGTTATGGCGAAAGCTTTGGAAAGCGGAGTTGCATTTGTTCCGGGGTCAACAACTATGATTGATGATAAGGCACCGTCAAACACATTCCGTCTTAATTATTCAACTGCATCTGAGGATGATATAAAATGCGGAATTGAAGCTCTTGGAAAAGTGCTTCACAAAATAATTGATTCAAAGGAGTAGACGATGGAAAATACTGAATCAAAGAAAAGAATATTAAGTGCTATTCAGCCAACAGGAGTTTTAACTCTTGGGAACTATGTTGGGGCGCTTCGTAATTTTGTTGAGCTTCAAAAAGAGGATAAATATGAATGTTTTTATATGATTGCTGATTTGCATTCAATTACTGTAAAACAGGAGCCAAAGGATTTGAGAAAAAACAGTCTTGATTTATTGGCATTATTCCTTGCCAGCGGACTTGATGGGGAGAAAGACCCTATATTCTATCAGTCACACGTTCCAGCACATTCACAGCTTGGCTGGGTGCTTGATTGTTTCACATATTTTGGTGAGCTTTCAAGAATGACACAGTTTAAGGATAA
>JAZRTD010000011.1:0-1102 GCA_045651845.1 Clostridia bacterium
GAGTCTCCGTTGCCGTTTCCTTTGGAGGAGTATAGGAAAAAACGCTGTCTGATGACTTATTTGTTTCCCCTGCATCTCCTGCCGTATCCCCAAGCTTATTACCTGAGTTTATTCCTGTTTTAAAAATATTTGGAAGAAGAGTTATTTTCTCATCTTCTTTTTTCTTGCTCCTCGAGGGAACATTATAATTAGTATAATTATTCATAATTTATACCTCCTGACTTTTCTTGAAGCTCTCTATCTGCCCCTTTAAATTAGTTACTGCTGTTTCTAAGTTTAATATATTCGCTTCTGTTACCTCGCAAATCTTAAAACATAATGCCTCTAAGGCAGCTATCCTCTCTGATAAAGGCGCCTCCACATCGGGACGCTTTTTTCCCATTTCAATCATTCTCGCTCTCCTCCTAATTCATATTCCCTCATAAGGTTAATAATCTTAACATAACCCTTCCCTGAAAGCTTGACCTTAAGAGTATTGCATCTGTTTAAAACCAAAGGGAATGACACAGTTTTGCGCTTATTTCCCTGAATTGTTTTAACTCTTCTGTAAGGAAGATTGTCGACACTGACCAACACATCAATATACGCCCCTTCCCCTATTTCAAGCGCCATATAAAGTCTTGAATATTTCTTTTTATAAACAGTATCTTCAGAGAACGAACAAAACTCCGCATAAAAGGAAACCTCGTCATCTTCTTTCGCCTTTTCCGAGAAAGCAAAACATTTTCCGTCCTTTATAAAACAAAAATCCTCTCCAAGGTGGAAAAACCGCTCCGCATCTCCTTCCTGCGTAAGCCACATTTTTCTTCGTATGTCGTAAACATAAATTTGTCTTTCTCCCTCTTGACTTTCTAAAGTGATATAATATTTTTCCTTATCTCCTCCGCAAACAGTTCCCTTAAGATTTCCTATATCAAGGTTTCTTGAAATCAAGACAGGATAATCCCCTGTGTATGCATAAATTCCGCTTCTCCCTCTGTAAAAAACAGTTTCGCCAATATTTATTAAGGACCGCTCCGCGCCATGGGCAACTCCTTCAGCCTTTATTCTGGAAACCTGAAAATTCTCTGCACGGTTCCCGTAGAGTTTAATAATCTCATTC
>JAZRTD010000012.1:0-2669 GCA_045651845.1 Clostridia bacterium
TCATCCTGAAAATGAACGATGTGACAAACTGGCAGTTGAGCAATCGGTCAAATTTGGCGGAAAGCAAGGATAATTTTGAGTAAATTTGGTAAAGCTACTTTACAAAAAAAGAAAAAGATAGTATAATATAATGTGGTGTGTTTTTAAGACCACTATAATTTAAATATACGGAGACAGTCTACTTTTCATAGATTTTTTCTCTGGATGGAAAGGTAGGATAAAAATGACAAAAAGAATTTACGCAGACCATTCGGCAACAACACCTCTTAAAAGAGAAGTGCTTGATGCAATGATGCCGTATCTTACAGAAAATTTTGGTAATGCCTCAAGTATTTATCAGGAGGGCAGAGAATGCAAAAAGGCCGTTGAAAATGCAAGAGCTCAGGTTGCAAAGGCTATAGGTGCAACGGAAAAAGAAATTTATTTTACGGGTTCAGGCTCGGAATCTGATAACTGGGCGATAAAGGGTGCGGCTTATGCCCTTTCGGGAAAGGGAAACCATATAATTTCTACTGTGGTTGAACATCACGCAGTTTTGCACACATTAAAGGCTCTTGAAAAAGAGGGCTTTGAGGTTACTTATCTCCCTGTTGATGAATACGGAATGGTTTCAGCAGAAGCTGTTAAAAATGCAATAACGGACAAGACCATACTTATAACAGTTATGTTTGCAAATAATGAAATCGGAACGATTATGCCTATTTCCGAAATTGGAAAGATTGCTAAAGAGGCGGGAGTTCTCTTTCATACAGATGCAGTTCAGGCAATCGGTATGGAAGAAATCAACGTTGAGGAAATGAATATAGATATGCTTTCCTTAACAGCTCATAAGTTTTACGGTCCAAAAGGAGCGGGTGCTCTTTATATAAGAAAAGGCGTTAAAATAAAAAGACTTATTGAGGGCGGAGCGCAGGAGAGAAATCAGAGAGCTGGAACAGAGAATGTTGCGGCGATTGTCGGTCTTGGAAAAGCTATTGAAATGGCAACTGCCGATATCCCCCAAAAGAAAGAAAAGCTTTCGAAAATGCGTGATGCCTATATAAAAAGAGTTCTGGAAAAGATACCGTTTGCAAGACTTAACGGCCACCCTGAAGTGAGAATGGCAAGCAATGCAAATATTTCATTTGAGTTTATCGAGGGAGAATCCCTTCTCCTTATGCTGGATATGAAAGGAATTTCTGCTTCTTCGGGAAGTGCCTGCACATCAGGGTCCTTAGACCCGTCTCACGTGCTTTTAGCAATCGGTCTTCCTCACGAGATTGCACACGGTTCGCTTAGAGTAACCTTTGGTGACAGTAATACAATGGAAGATGCAGAATATATAGCGGATACTTTGGTTGAAATAGTTGAAAGGCTCAGAATGATGTCGCCTCTTTATGAGGATGCTGTTAAATCGGGTCGGGTTAAGTAGAGAAAGGAAAGAAAGATATGTATAGCGAAAAAGTAATGGACCATTTTACAAATCCAAGAAATGTCGGAGAGATTGAAGATGCCAACGCAGTAGGACAGGTTGGAAACCCGAAATGCGGTGACATTATGAAAATGTATCTTAAAATAAATGATGATACAGAACAGATTGAAGAGGTTAAGTTTAAGACATTCGGTTGCGGTGCGGCGGTTGCCACATCCAGTATGGCGACGGAAATGGTTAAAGGCAAGACTATAAAAGAGGCTCTTGAGATTACAAATGTTGCAGTTGCAGAGGCTCTTGACGGTCTTCCGCCTGTTAAAATGCACTGTTCAAATCTTGCCCAGGAGGCAATTCACAGTGCAATTGCGGACTATTATAACCGCAAGGGGATTGACCCAACGGGGATTGTTGGATGTAATGGTTGCTGTGAGGTTTGCCACGGACACAGCCACGAAGAGGAATAGAAAATGAAAGAAAAAGTTGTCATAGGACTGTCGGGGGGAGTGGACAGCAGTGTTGCAGCCGCACTTCTTATAGAGCAGGGCTATGATGTTATCGGAGTGACTATGCGCCTTTGGGACGGCGAGGAGGTCTGCGGTGAGCTTTTGGAGGGGACTTGTTGTTCTTTCTCTGCGGCAGAAGATGCAAAATATGTTGCAAATAAGCTTGGGATTGAGCATTTTGTTCTGGATTTTCGAAGTGAATTTCAGGAAAATGTTATCGATTATTTTGTTAAAGAATATGAAATTGGAAGAACTCCAAATCCTTGTATTGCCTGCAATAAGCATCTTAAATTTGATGCACTCTGGAAAAAGGCGCAGCTTCTTGGCGCAAGCTATATTGCAACGGGGCATTACGCAAAGGTCAGCTTAAACAATGAAACGGGCAGATATGAGCTTAAAAGGGCAGAAAGCGCGGCAAAGGACCAGACTTATGCCTTATATAACCTGACACAAAATCAACTTTCGCATATTCTGATGCCCTTAGGTGAGCTTGAAAATAAGGAAAAAACCCGTGAAATTGCGGAACAATACGGATTGATTACGGCGAAAAAACCTGATAGTCAGGAAATTTGCTTTGTTCCTGATAAGGATTATGCAGGCTTTATAAAACGGAGAACGGGGAAGGAATATCCCACGGGTAAATTCGTTGATACAGACGGAAATGTTTTAGGCGAGCATAAGGGAATAATCCATTATACCGTTGGGCAGAGAAAAGGGCTTGGAATTGCCTTTGGAAAGCCTATGTTTGTTGTTAA
>JAZRTD010000013.1:0-3095 GCA_045651845.1 Clostridia bacterium
AAACAGTCCTATTTTAAAAAATTCTATAAATACTAATAAATACGTCATTTTTGTACCTTCTCTCTGCAAGGACCGATTACAATACCTGTGATAAGCGCACCGATTACTATATATACTGAGGATAAATCAAAAAATACCGATAATATAAGGGTTATCGCGAATATAATAACTCCGATTATATTTTTTATTCCCGATTTCCAGAATTTTATAACAGCATTTAAAATTAATACGGCAACAGCAACTCTGATACCGTTAAAAGCATGTGAAACCGCTTCAATATCTGCAAATTGTCTTAAAAATTGAGCAATAATTGTTATTATAATAATTGATGGGGTTATAACACCCACAGTTGCAAAAATCCCGCCTATTGTTTTTTTTATTTTATGTCCCACAAATGTAGCAGTATTCACCGCAATAACTCCGGGAGTACATTGCCCCACTGCAAAATAGTTCATAACCTCTTCTTCCGTCACCCACTTTTTATTCTCGACAATTTCCTTTTGGATTAAAGGGAGCATTGCATATCCTCCCCCAAATGTAAAAAGACCGATTTTAAAAAAGGACCAAAAAAGATTTATTAGCTCCTTCATACACACACCTTCTTATAAAGTGAATTATTTCTACATATAATATAACTTCTTTGGTATTTTGTCAATCGAATTTTGTTTAAATTCAAGTATTTTAAATTTTTTTTGATTTTTTTGAAAAAAAGTCTTGCATTTTTTAAAAGTTTGTGTTAGAATAGGAAATACTGATGTAAGAAATATGTCAAATTTATATAACGGAGGTGATATTATGCCTAATATCAAATCAGCGAAAAAGAGAGTTAAAGTTATTAAGACTAAGACGCTTCAGAATCAGATGGTTAAATCTCAGCTTAAAACTGCTATAAAGAAGTTTGAAGCTGCTCTTAATGAGGGCAAAGAATCTGCCTCTGTTGCTTATTCTTTTGTTGTTAAGAAGACAGACCAGGCTGTTGCAAAGGGTATTCTTCATAAGAATACAGCTGCTCGCAGAAAGAGCCAGTACGCTGCAATGCTTAACAAGATTGCTTAGTTGATTATAAAACTTGATGAGGTTTATCATCAAGTTTTTTTATTTTATAAAAATCTGTCCGCTCATAACTTAAAAAATGAAATAGGTGATTCCTATTTCATTTTTTTTAAATATTCCAATGTTTTAAATTCAGACTCAAGGTGCATCCTAAGATAAATTTCACTTAAGGTGTTCATATATTCGATTGTTTTTGGATTCATATTAAAGGACAGCATCTTTGATAATTCAGCATCTCTTATGTATTTTATTCCATTAATAATATCCCCGTTAATTTGGGCAGCCCCCGCATAAGCCTTTCCACATTTTCCGCAAAAGCACGCCCCTCTTCCCAAATCAAAAAAAGAAATCTCCTCCATACCACAAGCTGAACATTTTTCAAGATTTGGTGCATATCCTTCCAGCACCGCCGTTTTCCATTCAAAAACTGTTTTTATTTTGTCATAGTCCTGACCTTTGGACAGAGCATAAAAAATATTCAAAATGAGTCTTAAAAACTCTGTGTTCTCCTCGTTTTCAACAGTTATATGATTGGCAACATCACAAAAATATGAGGCATAAATAATTGCCATAAGGTCATCTCTTATAGCTTTAAAAGGTTCAATAATATCCGCTTCGTTTATATGATATAAACCTTTTTCGCTACCCTTGAACAAAACAAATTTACTATAGGAAAAAAGCTGAAGAGACGGAACATTTTTACTTTTACCGCCTTTAAACTTGCTTGTGATGGCAGAAATTTTGCCCAAATCAGGAGTTATTATGGTCACGACACGGCTGGAATCACCGTATTTAACTTCTTTCGTTATGAGTCCCGTCGTTTCCACAAGCTTCAACTTCTTTCTCCCTCTCTTCTTTCTCCTTGTATTTTAAATATACCTCTATATCACCCGTTTCGCAAAAAACATCCCATAAAAGATTTTTATCCATAACGGCTACCTCCGAAACATTGATTAACTTTATTATTTTCGGAAGTATTTTTTATATGCTGTCAATTATTGTTATTCAAATCCAATTGTATTCATAAAGCTTTCTTTATTGCGCCAATCCTCATTGACTTTCACCCAAAGCTCAAGATATACCTTGCCACCAAGGAATTTCTCTATATCCTCTCTTGCACGGCTGCCTATCATTTTAAGTTTTTCTCCGCCCTTACCTATTATTATGCCCTTGTGGCTTGTTCGCTCACAATAAATTGCAGCAAGAATTTCATAACTGCCGTTTTTCCGCTTTGTCATCTTCTCAATTTCAACGGCAACACCGTGAGGGACTTCCTGATTTAGAAGTCTTAACGCCTTTTCACGAATAAATTCCGCAACAATCTGGCGTTCAGGCTGGTCAGTTATTATATCATCAGGGAAAAATTTCGGTCCCTCTTTTAAATGCAGTTTTATTTCATTTAGAAGTTCACTGACATTATTCCCCTTTTGTGCGGATACAGGCACAATTCCCGAAAAGTCATAAAGTTCTTTAAGCCTGTGCAGAACAGGTAAAAGATTGAGTTTTGGAATTGTATCAATTTTATTAACAACCAAAATAACAGGTATTCCTGCAGTTTTGAGTCCCGCAAGGGCCTTTCTTTCGCTTTCATATTCGTTTTCATATAAGTTGCAGTCAACAATATATAAAAGCACATCTATATCCTGTGTGGCTGTATAGATATATTTTTCCATTTTCTCCCCAAGCTTATTTTTAGGCTTATGAATACCGGGAGTATCTATTAAAACCATTTGGCAGTCATCTTCCGTATGGACACCCATAATTTTTGTTCTGGTTGTCTGCGGTTTATTGGACACAATTGCCACCTTTTCGCCGATTATTTTATTTAAAAGTGTTGACTTTCCTGCATTTGGTCTGCCTGTTATGGCAATAAATCCTGATTTCATTTACATACCTCTTTAACTTTATTGTTATACTCATTATACTTGTTTAAAATTTAATTGTCAACTGCCTTTTTCCCAAGATACACAAGAAAAATAATCAGCACAGCTGTAATCCACAGTGACATTTCCCATATATTATTTGGTACTATATGATATTCT
>JAZRTD010000014.1:0-5797 GCA_045651845.1 Clostridia bacterium
TTATGTATTCACTTGTTCCGTCAAGATATTTAACAAAAAAATTATTCATAGATTTACCTCCAAATATGAATTTAACTTGATTTTATAATATTTCCCGCCGATATTCAATAATTAAAACAAACATATTTTTTCATAAAACAAACTTTTATATATTGTTCTTGAAATTTTGTCTGTATTCAATGGGAGACATATTGGTTTCCTTTTTAAAATAGGTTGAAAAGTGGGTTGCGCTGTTAAAACCTGTCTCCGCGGATATTTCCGAAACTGACATTTCCGTATTGATTAAAAGTCTTTCTCCCTCTTTTATGCGAAGATTTAGGATATATTTATGCATACTTATTCCCATCTGGCGGACAAAAATTCTGTTTAGATAATATTCGTGATAGCCGGCAATTTTCGCAAGGTGACTGTTATGAAGATTTTCGCGAAAATTTTCCCTGATATAGTCTATAACCTTGGCTATTGCCTCCGAAGTTTCTGATTGGTTGTCCTTTGCTCTGTGTAAATCCACAAGAACTCCCTTAAGAGTTGCACTTCCTCTTTCCCGAAAATAGCTCCTCTGCTCCGTATATTCCTCAACAATTTTCCTTACGGCATCCTTGAATTCTGTTCCGTTCCTCAAATAAAAATAAGAATTCAAAAACGGACTGTCCGATATATCACATTCGTCAATCACAAGCTTTTTTTCGCCTTTTTTAAGTCTGTCGGGGGGGAGAGTTGCCGTAATTTCATTCTTTCTCTGGGTCAGGTCATAATTCAAAGTGTATATTTTAAGGGGGGTCTTTGCCTTAATATTATACTCCGTTCCGCCGTAACAGTAAAACAAAACATTCTTCTTAAGCTCAAAGCTTTCGCCCTCAACAACAATTTCACCTGTCCCGTCAAGAATATAAAGAAGACGGCAATCCTGCACATAAACAGGTCGTTTTTTGGCGTTATATGTCACCTGTCCTGCAAATCTGATAAACGGGTTAATGTCCGCAAGTTTCACTAAAGTCACCCTCTTAAAGTTTGTTTTCTTAATATTTAGGTTTGTTTTTTCCTTTATATTACCATATAAATATGATAAAATCAAGATGTATATGCAAAATTTAAAAAGTGTGTATTTTTAAAATATAAGGAGGACATACAATGATAAGCAGTAAACTTATTAAAGAGGCGGCTTTAGCTGCAGGCGCTGACGCTTGCGGAATTGCCCCTATGTCAAGGTTTGACGGCGCTCCCGACGAAATGAATCCTCAATTTCTTTTCCCTGAGGCGAAAAGCTGTATAGGATTTGTTTTCAGAATTCCGAGAGGAGTTCAGCGCGGAATTGAAGAAGGAACTCAGTTTTTCCAGTATCCATCAATGGCTTACGGCGGAATAAACGAAATTTTCGCTCCTGCAACCCTTTATCAGGTGGGCAAGGTTATTGAAGATGAGGGATATGAAGCATTTGTTTACCGTAATACAGGTGCAAGAGGCGTTGTTTCGGATATGGACGGCTCTTTAGGAAACACTCTTTCTCCCGAAGAGCAGATTGAGGCAAACGAATACGCTAAAACAAACACGGCTCACTCAAGAAATGTTCAGTTCACCCGTCCTGTCCGCGAGGACAGTGTTGCTCCCGATTTGCAGTTCCAGTTCAGAATTGCGGCGGTTGCTTGCGGTCTTGGTGAAATCGGCTGGAGCAAAATGCTCCTCACTCCTGAATTCGGCCCTCTCCAGAGAGTTGCATTCATTTTCACCGATGCGGAATTTGATGAATACGATAAAATTTATGACGGAAAGCCTCTTTGCCGTAAGTGCGGAGCTTGCGTCAGAGAATGTCCGGGCGGATGTATTCCTCCGATTAATTCAGGTGCAGCTGTTAAGATAACTCTTGAAGGCAAGGAAATTGAGTGGGGCGATATTGATATGTGGCGTTGCTATGCTTTCTATACCCACGCAGGCAGATATTTTAACCCATTTGTTCCAAAGGAAGTATGGGATAAAAACGAAAACGGCGATCTTGACCTTATGGAAGGTGTTACGGATATTGCCAACGAAAAGGAAATTATGAAAGTTTACGGCGCTCTGGCGAAGTATTTCCCCAGCTGGGTCGGATATAATATGGCGAAATGTGGAGGCTGTATAAGAGCTTGTGTTTCTGTTCTCGAGAAAAAGGGTGGATGTATGGAAAACCGCTTTAAAGAACCGCTCCGCACCAAAAAAGCCTGGAAGCTTGACAGATAGGGGGAATAAAAGAATGTTAACAAGTGAAATTATAAAACAAAAAGCAAAAGAACTTGGCGCAACAATTTGCGGTATAGGTAAAGTTTATACTGAAGAAGACCCCCAGAGAGACCCACGTATGATTCTTCCAAACGCGAAATGTATTATCGGTTTCGGCTTCGCTGTTCCGAAGGGTATTTATATGGCGATGGATAAGGGTGCGCAGTATTATACATATACATCTCTCGGTGTTAAATACATTGACGAGGAAATGGCTGAAATTTTCCTCCTTAAAATGGGCGGAATGATTGAAAATGAAGGCTATGATGCTTGTCTGCAGAAGGCTGTTCCAAACCTTAGAGTTAAAGGCGACAAAACAACAAACCCTGAGGTTGTTGATACTTATGAGCTTATCCACGCAGAGCCTGTTGAAGAGGGTAAGCCTGCTCCTGATGTTATAATTGACTTCGGAAAAGCTGCAAAGGCTTGCGGACTTGGTGAAACAGGTCTTAGCGGAAAGATAATCAACAAAAAATACGGTCCGTTTATGCGTTACTGTTTCTTAATAACAGATATGCCTTTGGATACAGATGAGGCTCTTTCTGAGACAGTTTGCGACAAGTGCGGTGAGTGCGTAAGTGCCTGCCCCGGCAATGCAATTTCAGAGGACGGTCTTGATACCTGGCAGTGCAGTGTTTATTATAAAGGTGCGCATAAATCCAATCCGTTTATGACTGACGATTTCTTAAAGGGCAATCCTGAGAGAGAGGCAATAATAAACGGCGAAAAGCGTTTTGACGCAAAATCTGCTAGGGAAATTTATAAAGAAATGAACTTTTTGCCTAAGACTCAGTGGGGATATGCACCTTGTATCTGCGGTAAAAAATGTGATATTGCTTGCTATAAGCACCTGAAAGGAGAGCTTTAATTATGAGAAACAAAATCATAGAGCTGGCAAAAGCCAACGGTGCTGACATTGTGGGATTTGCTCCTGCAAGCCGATTTGAAAAAGATAACCCAATATTTAAAATTATGCCTGAAACAAAGACTGTTATAGGTCTTGCATTCCGTATTCTTCGCGGAATTTACAGAGGCACAGAAGAGGGAAGCACATACTATCAGTATACAACTATGGCTGTTGAAAATATGGAAGAAACCATTATGCCGATGGCACAGCTTAAGGTTGCAATGATGATGGAAGAGGAAGGCTTTATCGCCCTCCCTCAAAGACGCCATCAGCAGATTATGGCAGAGGAAAACGGAGTTAACCCCGAAGTTGCTTATGACTCTATATACAGAGGAAGAACTGCGGAAACCCAGATAGATTTTCTTGACACAGCAATAAAATGCGGTCTTGGTGAAAAAGGTTTCCACAACGCCCTCTTAACCGATGAATTCGGACCTATGGTAAGATATTGTTTCATCCTTACCGACGCAGAAATCGAGGAAACTCCAATTGTTACTCCTCACCTTTGCGATAAGTGTGGAAAATGTAAATCCGCCTGCCCGGGTAATGCCATTGCAGAGGACGGAAAAGTTGATGATTGGCAGTGCACAGTTTACTATAACGGTGCAAACGGAACCAAGAATCCGTTTATGCCATACGATGCCTTTTCTGATTTTGAAAACAGATTGGAAATAATTGCAGGTGAGGCAAAGGTTAACCCTGAAACTGCAAGAAAAATTCTTGACGCTATTTATTTCTATCCTCCCGCACAGCACGCTTATCAGTGCTCAATCTGCGGAAGAGCTTGTGATACAGCTTGCTATGCTCACCTTGAAGAAAAAGGTGTTCTTACAAAGAAATTCAAGGCACCATTCAAAAAGAGAGAAGAATGGAAGTTCAGCATTGACGATTTTAAATAAAGTCAACATAAAACAAAAAGACGGCCCTGTGCCGTCTTTTTGTATGAGATTGGTTTCGCGACTATTGGGGTACATTTGTGCGTTTAACTAAAAAAGGCGCAGAAAACCTGCGCCCGAAAAACGCACAGAGTCGCTAAACAAAACTGATTTCGAGTGCTTTTTCTGGCATTGCGAAATAAGCGTGCGTTTTTACCAATGGATAAAAAAAGCACAATGACCAGAAACACATTATTCAGTTTTGTTTAGCATTTTTATTATAACACGGTTTGCTTTGTTTGTAAAGCATTATTTTTATGTAATACCTTGACTAATCAAAGAGTTTGTGATAAAATTAACATATAGTGAGGGGCAAGGTTTGTCCTTTCCCCAAACTTTTAAAATTATCTGATGTCCGAGGGTTCTTTGACAAAAGGCATAAGTTAATATTGGAATGCTTACGCCTTTTTTGGCGTATTTTTTCGTATATGGAGGTTTTATGGAAACAAGAGTTGCTTTAATCGGGATTATTATTGAAAACCGTGAATCGGTTGGTGCTATGAACAAAATTCTGCACGAATACGGGGATTTCATAATCGGGAGAATGGGAATTCCTTATGATAAAAAACAGGTTTCGGTTATAAGCGTTGCAATCGATGCCCCTCTTGACACCATAAACAAGCTGTCGGGGAAAATCGGTATGCTTGACGGAATAACAACAAAAACTATTTATTCTAAAATTTAAGGAGGAAGAATTTATGTATAATCCAAAATCATTAAAAGCTGAGGAGTTTATAAGCCATCAGGAAATTCTTGACACTCTTGATTATGCGGAGGAAAATAAGAATAACATAGAGCTTATTGACGAAATAATTACAAAGGCAAAGACTCTTAAAGGTCTTTCCCACAGAGAAGCATCTGTTCTTCTTGCCTGCGACATTGAAGAAAAAAATCAGGAGATTTATGCTCTCGCCGAGAAAATCAAAAAGGATATTTACGGCAACCGAATTGTTATGTTTGCGCCCTTATACCTTTCAAACTACTGTGTAAACGGCTGTGTTTACTGCCCTTACCACGCGAAAAATAAGACTATTCCCCGAAAAAAGCTCACACAGGAAGAGGTTAAAAACGAGGTTATTGCCCTTCAGGATATGGGGCATAAGCGTCTTGCAATTGAGTCAGGAGAGGACCCCGTAAACAATCCTATTGAATACATCTTAGAGTGTATAAACACAATTTATAGCATCAAACATAAAAACGGGGCAATCCGCAGAGTTAATGTTAATATTGCTGCAACCACCGTTGAGAATTACCGCAAGCTAAAGGATGCGGGGATTGGAACATATATTCTGTTTCAGGAAACCTATCATAAGGAAAGCTATGAAACTCTCCACCCCACAGGTCCAAAGCATAATTACGCCTACCACACAGAAGCCATGGACAGAGCTATGGAGGGCGGAATTGACGATGTGGGTCTTGGCGTTCTTTTCGGCCTTGAGCTTTATAAATACGAATTTGCAGGGCTTTTAATGCACGCCGAGCATCTTGAGGCAGTCCACGGCGTGGGACCCCACACTATAAGCGTGCCGAGAATTAAGCGTGCTGACGACATTGACCCCTCTGTTTTTGATAACGGAATTGATGATGATACCTTTGCGAAAATTGTGGCTTGTATCCGCCTTTCTGTTCCATATACGGGAATGATTATATCGACAAGAGAGTCAGAGACGGTTCGCGGAAGACTTCTCCGCCTTGGTGTTTC
>JAZRTD010000015.1:0-1701 GCA_045651845.1 Clostridia bacterium
CTCGGTTTTAGAACTTGTTCACGAGGCGGTTTCAGAAATTGACACAAAGCAGATTTTTGTTGAAGGTTTGTCCACCATATTTTCTTTCCCTGAATATAACAATATTGACAAGGTTAAGGAAATCTTTGCGGCGGTTGAAAATAAGGAAAACCTTATGCAGCTTATCTCGGAAATTCCCGCAAACGGCGGAATGAAAGTTATGATAGGGGATGAGGTTCCCGTTAAGGAACTTAGGACTAACAGCGTTATTCTGGCGCCATATAAGGTTTCGGATAAGCTTTGCGGTGTTATCGGCGTTATCGGGCCTGCAAGAATGGATTATTCCAAAATTATGTCAGCTCTTGAATATTTTGCAAAACTCTTAAGCAATGCTTTAGGCGATAAATTCGGAGACGGAGAAGAGCCGATAAAAAGATTGCTTGAATCAGGAGAAAAAGGAGAATAACAAATGACCAAAAAGGAAGTTACTGAAGAAAAAGAACAGATAGTCGAAGAAACTGCGGAAGTTATAGAAGAAACGGCAGAGGAAAAATCGGAAGAAACTACTGAAGTTAGCCGTGAGGAACAGCTTGAGGCGGAAATTTTATCGCTTAAGGATAAGCTTATGAGAACTGCGGCGGAGTTTGATAATTTCAAAAAAAGAACTGCCAAAGAAAAGGAAGAACTTTTTTCTATGGGTGTTTGCACCGCGGTTGAAAAGCTTTTGCTTGTTAAAGATACATTGGAAAGAGCAATCCCCACAATGGAGGGGGCGGAGGCAACTGCTATTGCTGACGGAGTGAAAATGATAGACAAACAATTTTCCGATGCTCTTTCAGAAATCGGTGTTGAGCCTATCCCGTCGGTGGGGGAAGAGTTTGACCCTGAAAAACATAATGCTATAATGCACGACGAAAATGAAGAATTTGGCGAAAATACAATCAGCGAAGAGTTTATGAAGGGCTATATGTATAAGGAAAATAAAGTGGTCCGCCATTCAATGGTTAAGGTTTCAAATTAGTTTATTATTATTTTTATTATAGAAAGGATTTTTAATTATGGGAAAGATTATAGGAATTGACTTGGGAACAACAAACTCATGCGTTGCAGTTATGGAAGGCGGAGAGCCTACTGTTATTGCAAATCCTGAAGGAGCGAGAACAACTCCGTCAGTTGTTGCTTTTACAAAGACAGGCGAAAGATTGGTAGGTCAGGTTGCTAAAAGACAGGCAATAACAAACCCTGACAGAACAATTATCTCCATTAAGAGAGAAATGGGTAGCGATTATAAGGTTGATATTGACGATAAAAAGTACACACCGCAGGAAATTTCCGCAATGATTCTTCAAAAGCTTAAGGCTGACGCTGAAAGCTATCTTGGCGAAAAAGTTACTGAGGCGGTTATTACTGTTCCTGCATATTTCAGCGATGCACAGCGTCAGGCAACAAAAGATGCAGGCAAAATAGCAGGGCTTGAGGTTAAGAGAATTATTAACGAGCCGACAGCTGCAGCTTTGGCTTACGGACTTGATAAGGATAATGACCAGAAGATTATGGTTTATGACCTTGGCGGTGGTACATTCGACGTATCTATCCTTGAAATCGGTGACGGCGTATTTGAAGTTCTTGCAACCTGCGGTAACAACAGACTTGGCGGCGACGACTTTGACGAAAGAATTATGAACTATCTTGCTGACGAATTCAAAAAGGAAAACGGCATTG
>JAZRTD010000016.1:0-1704 GCA_045651845.1 Clostridia bacterium
TTCTATAAACTCAATATTTTCAATTTCGGTTTTGCCCTTTGCAACAAGTCCTGCAAGGACAAGAGCGGCTCCTGCACGGAGGTCTGTTGCCTTAACCTTTGCTCCTGTAAGCTTTGAGCCGTCTATTATTGCAGTTCTTCCATCAACCTTGATGGTTGCCCCCATTCTGCTCAGTTCGGGAATATGAAGAAATCTGTTTTCAAAAACTGTTTCAACAACAACACTCCTCCCTGAAACTGTGCATAAGAGGGAGGTTGCAATTGCCTGCATATCCGTAGGGAAACCCGGGTATGGCATGGTCATTATATCTGTGCTTGACCCTTTGCATTTTCCTTTGATGTGAATGAAATCTTCCCCTTCGGTAATATTTGTTCCCATTTCGCTGTATTTTGCAAGAATAGGCCTAAGATGGTCGGGGATAATATTCCTGATGGTTATGTCAGAGTCACACATAATCCCCGCGGTCAGAAAAGTTCCTGCTTCAATTCTGTCGGGGATAATGGAATAAGTGACGGGAGAAAGACTTGAAACTCCATTGATTTTAATTTTGTCACTGCCTGCATAACGGATATCTGCACCCATTAAATTAAGAAAGTTTGCAAGATCAACAATTTCAGGCTCGGTGGCACAGTTTTCAATAACAGTTTCGCCATCTGCCATACTGGCTGCAATAATAAGGTTTTCTGTTGCCCCGACACTTGGAAAGTCCAGATAAATATTTGCACCGTGAAGATGCGGACATTTAGCCTCGATATATCCGTGCCCCTGTTTGATTTTGGCTCCCATAGCGGAAAATCCCTTTAAATGCAAATCTATTGGGCGTGTTCCAATGGGACATCCGCCGGGCAGGGGAATACGAACCTTGCCAAAGCGGACAAGAAGAGGAGCCATTATAAGAAAAGATGCACGGAGCTTGCTGACAGATTCGTAGGGGGCTTTGTGGTCAGTAATTTCGGGAATGAAAATCCCAAGCTCGTTTGCTGCCTCGAAATCACACTTTCCGCCAAGATGGGATATGATGTCACACATATTTGAAACATCTTTAAGGTTTGGTATGTTTTTAAGTTTTACTTTTTCTTTACACAAAAGAGAAGCGGCAATAATCGGGAGTGCTGCATTTTTTGAACCGCCAATAAAAATATCTCCTTTTAGAAATTCTGCTTGTGAGACCGTGTATTTTCCCATTATGAGACTCCTTTTGTAAAAATATGTACCGCTTCACACAAACCGGAGCAAAAGCTCCGGAAATTAAACAACATAGCTATTGAAAGGGTATTGATCAGAAGGGGAGAAAATGAAAGCTTTTCTATAAAGAACGTTGTATGCCGCAATTTTTGAAATAAGATAATCGTTCATAAACAAATCTCCTTTCATATATAGTTTGCACACTGAATTCAAAGATTATAATAACAAAAGATTAACATTTAAAATATTTTTTAATAAAATTCAATAAACCACTTGACAAAGGTAATGAATTTATGTATAATAGATAAGTCATATGGATCTTTAGCTCAGTTGGTTAGAGCAACCGGCTCATAACCGGTCGGTCCGGGGTTCGAGTCCCTGAAGATCCACCAACGTCAAAAGGACACCTTAGGGTGTCCTTTTTTCGTTAGTGAGATCTTTCCTTGCCTGTCGGCAGGACGGCTTCAAGCTTCGTTTTAAGAACTCGCTTTCAGCTCGCAGTGACTCTCGGGCTACGCA
>JAZRTD010000017.1:0-1451 GCA_045651845.1 Clostridia bacterium
AATCAGGCGGAAACTCTTCTGCTCTTAACGCTTTATGCAAAAAGGGTTTTGTGAAAATTACGGTCGAAAGAGTTTACACGGAAGCATATAATAAAAATAATTAGGCTTCCAGCGAAAATTACATTCCAACCGCAGAACAGAAAATTATAATAGACCGCTTAAAAGAGAATATATCCTCATCAAAATTTGAGAATATTCTTCTCCGCGGAGTTACAGGCTCGGGAAAAACAGAGGTTTTCCTTCAGGCAATTGACCACTGTATTAAATGCGGAAAAACTGCAATTATGCTTGTTCCCGAAATTTCTTTGACACCACAGACTGTTAAGCGGTTTGTAAGCCGATTTGGAGATATGGTTGCAGTTATACACAGCGGTTTATCCCAGGGTGAGCGATTTGACCAATGGAATAAAATCAAGAACGGTGAGGTAAGCGTTGTTGTCGGTGCAAGGTCTGCGATTTTTGCACCATTTGAAAATATTGGAATTATAATTCTTGATGAGGAGCACGAAACGAGTTATAAATCTGACACAACTCCTAAGTATCACGCCCGTGACATTGGTGAGAAACGGGCAATGGAAAACGGTGCAACATTGCTTCTGGCATCAGCTACTCCTTCTCTTTCCAGTTTCTATAAGGCTCAAAACGGAGAATATACTCTTTACGAAATGGTTGAGAGATATAACAAAATGGATATGCCGACGGTTAAGGTTGTTGATATGCGAAATGAGCTTTTTACCTATAAAAACTTTTCGCCTCTCTCTCTTTCACTTCAGGACGAGATTCAGGAAAACCTTGATAATAAGAGCAAAACCATTCTCTTCCTTAACAGACGGGGATATTCAACCTTTGTTTCCTGTCGTCAATGCGGATATGTTATGGAGTGCAAAGACTGCAGTGTTTCTATGACTTATCATAAAAATTCAAACAATATGGTTTGTCATTACTGCGGAAAAACTGCTCCTATTCCCCAAATCTGCCCCGAATGCGGGTCAAAACACATTAAGTTTTTCGGCACAGGAACCCAGAAAATCGAAGAGGCGATTAAAACTAAATTTCCAACAGCAAGGGTTCTTCGTATGGATACTGATACCACCTCTCACAAGGGCGGACACGAGGAAATCCTTTCAGCCTTTGGAAGAGGCGAAGCTGACATCTTAATTGGAACACAGATGGTAACAAAGGGTCTTGATTTCCCTGATGTGACTTTGGTTGGAGTTCTCGCCGCCGACACTTCCCTTTGTATGGACGATTTTCGTGCGGGAGAACGAAGTTTTTCACTGTTGACACAGGTTTGCGGACGGGCAGGCCGCGGGAATATCCCAGGCAGGGCTGTCATTCAGACCTATCAACCTCTTAACTCCATTATAAAATATGCAAAAGAACACGATTATATAAATTTTTATAATTCGGAAATTTCAAGCCGAAAAAGGCTTAACTATCCCCCGTTTTGC
>JAZRTD010000018.1:0-1504 GCA_045651845.1 Clostridia bacterium
GGAACATTAACGCAAAATCCGCCGAAAACCGCAGGAGTCACATTATCTCCGTGTCCCTCAATTTCTGCTGCCATATTTAAAATATCCTCTTTGGAAAAAGGATTATCCAAAAGAGCATTTGCGGCAACAAGTCCGCCAACGATACTGGCACTGCTGCTGCCAAGGCCTCTCGTTACGGGAATATTATTTTCCATAACAAGGCGGATATTGACCATTTTCTCCCCTGCCTCATTAAAAATCTTCTCAACACATTTATAGATAAGATTATTTTCATTGGCAGGAAGAAACTTTTCACCCTCACCCACAACCTTAATTTCAGTTGGTGAGGAAATCTTTTCAATGGAAACATAATTATAAAGAGTAAGAGCCAGACCGAGGCTGTCAAAGCCCGACCCCATATTTGCACTTGTTGCGGGAACTCTTACTTTTAGCATTTTATATCACCCTTATTTTCCCTAAAACTGTATGCCCTGCAAAAGGAGCTGACATAAGCAACGAATCAAGCTCTTTTTCAGTAACAGGGTCCGAGATAACTGCAAATTCATTATCATAACCGTCAAGCTTTTTAATCTTGCCATAGAATCCGTCAGGGCTTCCCGTAAGACGGAGATAATATGAAAATTTCTGTTCCTGTCCGTCTTTTAAATATCCCTCTTCGGACTCATTCCAGAGTATTCTGATATTAGTATTTATGTGCTTGGCAACATCAACAAGGTCGGAAACCATAGCGCTTGCCGTCGGGAGCTTTCCTGCCCCTCTGCCATAGAACATAACATCGCCCAGCGCGTTACTTTGAACCAAAACGCCGTTAAATACATCGGAGATGCTGGCAAGAGGACACTCTAAATTGATAAATGCGGGGCAAACCCTTGCATAAACTCCGTCTTTTGCAGTTTCGCAAATACCAACAAGCTTAACGCTGTATCCCAAAGCCTGTGCATACTTTGCGTCCTCTGTTGTTATTTTTGTTATTCCCTCTGTGGGGATATTCATACTGTTAACAAATTTCCCGTGGGCAAGGGAGGCAAGGATTGCAATTTTACGGCAGGTATCAATCCCCTCAACATCCGCTGTCGGGTCCTTTTCCGCATAGCCTTTTTCCTGTGCCTCAGAAAGTGCCTCCTCAAAGGACTTTCCATTTTTAATCATCTGGGTTAAGATATAGTTTGTTGTTCCGTTTAAGATACCGATAATCCCCGTAATATCATTACCCGTAAGGCTGGAGATAAGCGGTCTTATAATAGGAATACCGCCTCCCACACTTGCCTCAAAAAGATAATTAATATTCTTTTCTTTGGCAATTTTAAGAAGCTCTGTTCCGTGCTTTGCAACAAGCTCTTTATTTGAGGAAACAACATGTTTTCCTGCAAGGAGAAGCTTTTTGGTAAAATCATAAGCGGGAACTGTTCCGCCCATAGCCTCAACAACCGCCTCAACTTCAGGGTCGTTTAAAATATCCTCAAAGTTTTTGGTAAAGCATTTATAAGGGCTGTCGGGAAAATCA
>JAZRTD010000019.1:0-1467 GCA_045651845.1 Clostridia bacterium
GTAGTTCTTTTGTTTTCCTGCGGAGGGAAAAAGGAAGAGGCAAAAGCTATGACTGTAACAACAACCGTGCAGATGGGGGATGTTATTGAAACGGTTGAACAAAGCGGAACGGTTGAGCCTTATGAAAGACGTGAAATAACCGCTCTTGTCCGCGGAGAGGTTATTGCATCCCCTTTTAATGAGGGGGATTTTGTTAATGAAGGGGACACCCTTTATCGGATTGATGATGAGGACGCTCAGCTTAGTTTGGAGCGGAGTCAGATAAATTTGAGCGAAGTTAATAAAAGCATTGCTGACCTTAATATATATGCTCCTGCATCAGGAACTCTCACTAATTTCAATTTAAGTGTGGGCGATAATGTAAACGGCGGAGAAATAGGTAAAATTATCAATAATGACAGTATGAAAGTCAGAATTCCGTTTACAGCCGCTGATTTTGATAAAATTTCAGTGGGTGACGGAGCAACGGTCACAAGCGCCTCCTATATGATGAGCATAGATGGTACGGTTACATATAAGTTTGACTCAAATGCAGGGAGCGGAACAGACGGAAGTTATCTTAAAGAGGTTGAAGTTACAATAAATAATCCCGGGGCGTTATCTGCCGGAGTAACCGTTGCAGGGTCAGTCAGAACCGGGGGAGGCACAGTTTATTCCGCAAAGTCGGGGAAAATTGAAAGCGGTGGCTCAACATCTCTTCGTGCCAAGTCTTCAGGAACGGTTGAAAACCTTAAGGTTAAAAACGGGGATAAGGTTAAAAAAGGACAGCTTATCGCTGTTTTGTCAAATGACTCCTTGATGAACAATAAGAGAACGACAGAACTTTCGATGAGATCTGAGAGGAAAAACCTTGATGATTATAATATAACCGCCCCGATTTCCGGAACAGTCATAACAAAAAATGTTGAGGCGGGGGATAAGATAGATAATTCCAATTCCCAGACTGTTTTGATGGTTGTTGCAGATATGAGCAAAATGAAATTCACTATTTCTGTTGATGAGCTGGATGTTGGACAGATAAAGATTGACCAAAGTGTCAGAATAACTGCCGATGCCCTTCCGGGACAAAGGTTTGACGGCGTTGTTTCAAAGATTGCAGCAGAGGGAACAGTGAGCGGACAGGGGGTGACAACTTATGAGGTTGAGGTTGTCATAGATGAACCCGGCGAGCTAAAACCTGGAATGAATGTTAATGCGAATATTATTATTTCCGAAACAAAGAATGTTTTAATTATCCCCGAAGAGGCATTAAACGGAGCAAAAGACGGCGAAGCGACGGTTTATGTTGCAACAGGCAAAGAGGGAGAAGATACTAAATTCCCTGAGGATTATGAAAGCCGTCAGGTTAAATACGGGAAATCCAACGGAAGTGTTGTTGAAATTAAGTCGGGCCTTTCCGAGGGCGAGACTGTTATTTATGTCCAGTATTCAGGGACGGGCAACGACTTTATGAATATGATGAGAAGT
>JAZRTD010000020.1:0-1305 GCA_045651845.1 Clostridia bacterium
CCACCATAAATAAGTGTTGATGCTTTCTTTGAGCTGATTCTTTCTCTCTCTCATAAGCTGAGCATCCTGCTCAAATCCAAGCTCGTTTGCCAATAATTCAAGGTAATGGCAACCAACATAAACCTCTGTATTTGTATCAACTGCGGCATATTCCCCTGCATATTCAAGGTATGGAATAAAAGTTTCCTCAAAAACGGCAGTAATAAGACCTGTTTCTTTGTCTTGACGGTTTAAAAACCACCAGTCGTTATATTTTTTTAACATAGTGTATGTCGCTTTTTTTAATTCATTGTCGGTTGAGCCTTTGAGAATATGATAAGCAACATCAAAGATTTTAGGCAATGATGAAACACCTTCGTTTTGCTTTGAGTGGTGGTTCCCTTCTCTGTGGGGAGGTAAAATGTCCTCGCCCCAAAGGCAAATTCTTCCGTCCTCTTTCTGGGATTCAATAAAATTCAATAAAGCTGTTTCCGCAAATTTTCTGTCTTCCCATTTATATCCGCACAAAGCCAGCGCAGAATCGAGCTGCCACCATTGTTCGCCGTATCCGCCGCCCGGTGAAAAATAAGGATAGTTAAATCCAAATTTTTTCGCGTGGTCTTGTTTACAAGCCTCAAGGCATTCCCAAGAATAATCAAAATCTTCCTGTGTTACATTTCTTAAATTAATCTTCATACTACAATAACCCCTTTGCTAAAAATTAAACCATATCAAACTATATTTCGGACAGGTTTTTAAATTAAATAAGTGTGTTTATTATAAAATATATCGTCAAAAAATGCAATAGTTTTCATTAATTTTATTAAAAAAACAGGAAAAAGATTAGGGACCGTTGGCTTTATTGCATAAAATGTATTCCTGTGCCTTTAAAATCTTGACAATTTTGCAGAAATAGTGTATTATTTAATCTAATATAACTATAACGCTTTGCGGGAAAGGAGCGTATATTGATGAAAAAACAGTTTGATGAATATCTTTCTATGGTTTTTGAAGGACAAAAACATTTTGAAGGCATCCCGACACATTGGTATAGTGACTATAATGTTAAAAGAGGATTGCGTAATGCTGACGGTACAGGTGTTTTAGCCGGGCTTACGGCAATTGGCGAAGTTCACGGATACCTTGTTGATGAGGGTAACCGTGTGCCCATAGAGGGAAGCTTAAGATACAGAGGAATAAGTGTTAAAGATATAGTTGATAACTGCTTAAAGGAAGACCGTTTCGGTTTTGAAGAGGTCGCTTTCCTTTTGACCTTTGGTTATCTTCCAAGCCGTGACCAGCTTCAGCAGTTTACAAAGCTTTTGG
>JAZRTD010000021.1:0-3043 GCA_045651845.1 Clostridia bacterium
CTGTATTTTTTTATAATTTTTGCATAAACTAAAACAAATTTTCAAAGGACGGATTTATTTGAGCTATAGTAAAAAAGAATATTCTGATTATGTTGAAAGCAAATCACAGAAAAGTCCACTTATCCGCGACACAATATCAGCCTTTATTATCGGCGGTCTGCTCTGTGGCATCGGGCAGTTTTTTGCAAACTACTATAAAGATACGCTTGGACTTAATGAGGAGATTTCAAAAAGTGCAGTTTCAATCACAATGATTTTCTTAGGAGCGCTTTTCACAGGTCTTGACATATATAAAAGAATTGCAAAATATGCAGGGGCGGGTACAATTGTTCCTATAACGGGATTTCCTAACTCAATCGTTTCCCCTGCTATGGAATTCCGTCGGGAAGGGCTTATACTCGGTCTTGCCGCAAAAATGTTTGTTATCGCAGGACCTGTTCTTGTTTACGGGATTTCAACATCGGTTTTTGTCGGCATAATCTACTATATAATTAAGCTTTTTTAGGGGGTAAATATGAATAAACGACTTGGAAAACAAACCGTAAAGATTTCACATCCTGTATCTATTCTTTCCTCTGCAAACATTGTGGGCAAAAAAGAGGGCGAGGGGCCCCTTTCTCAATATTTTGATGTTATTATGGAGGATGCCGCTTGGGGGGAAAGCTCCTGGGAAAAAACAGAGAGCAAAATGCAAAACGAGGCGGTTTCCCACGCAATTCAAAAAGCAAATCTCACTCCCGATGATATTGACTATATTCTTGCAGGTGATTTGCTTAACCAATGCATAAGTTCAAGCTTTGCTCTTCGTGATTTATCAATTCCTTTTTTCGGTGTATACGGAGCCTGCTCAACTATGGCGGAAACAATATCTCTTGGTTCTATGCTTATTGACGGAGGCTTTGCAGAAAAAATTTCAGCAGTCACATCAAGTCATTTCTGCACTGCCGAAAGACAATACCGCCAGCCTCTTGAATACGGAGGGCAAAGAACCCCCACCGCACAATGGACAGTTACAGGTTCAGGCTCTGTTGTTCTTTCAAAAGACGGCGAAGGCCCTTATGTTACTCATATAACCACAGGAAAAATTATTGATATGGGAATAAAAGACGCAAATAATATGGGAGCAGCAATGGCACCTGCCGCCGCTGATACTCTTAAGGCCCATTTTACGGATACAGGATTTAAGCCAAATGATTATGATATGATTTTAACAGGGGATTTGGGTACCCTCGGAAAAGAAATTTTGATTGATCTTATGATGCACGAGGGCATCGATTTAAGAGATAACTACGATGATTGCGGATGCCTTATTTTTGACGCTGATACACAGGATACTCACGCAGGCGGAAGCGGATGCGGGTGCGGCGCTGTCACTCTTACAGGGTTTGTTTTAAAACTTATGAATGAGAAAAAAATTAATAATGTTTTGTTTATGGCAACAGGTGCTCTTCTTAGTCCAACCTCAACACAGCAGGGGGAAAGTATTCCGTCAGTCGCTCACGCTGTTTCCATAAGCAATAATTCATCATTTGGAGGTTAAAATGGATTATCTTAACGCTTTCTGGGTTGGAGGTCTTATTTGCGCCATTGCCCAGATTATAATTGACAAAACAAAAATTATGCCCGCCCGTATCCTTGTTATTTATGTAATTCTCGGTGCAGTTTTAGGGGGACTTGGTATCTATAAATATATTGAAAAAATTGGCGGAGCGGGGGCAACCGTTCCAATTATGGGATTTGGCAATACTCTTGCAACAGGGGTTATAAAAACAATTGACGAAAAAGGATTTATCGGTATTTTTACAGGCGGTGTTACTGCCGCATCGGGAGGAATTTGTGCCGCAGTCTTTTTCGGTATGTTAATATCCCTTCTGTTTAAGCCTAAAAGCAAATAAACGTATCTATCTCTCTGCCAAATTAAATATTATAATAAAAAATCCTGTCTTTCGACAGGATTTTTGTTTTGGTGCGCCCGAAGAGACTTGAACTCCCACGTCATTGACACTAGATCCTAATGGTTATATAGCATATGTGAAAGAATTATATTTCTTTTGCATATGCTATTTTTATCTAATTAACAAATAAATTCAATTATTATTTTCAAAATATTAATATTAACTTTCAATAATTTTAGTTTTGAAATCAGTTTTCGTATAATATTGGGGATGATTTTTTATATTATAAACTAAAAAGTAAAATCAAATACATATACTTTGCAGAATTGACAGACGCGCACGGTTCAGGTCCGTGTGGCAGTAATGGCTTAGGAGTTCAAATCTGCTCAGGTGCACCACTGAAAAAACGTGAGTGATTTCTAATTATCACCCACGTTTTATTTATAATTATTTCATTTTCTTGAATATATCCGAAAGCCCAAAGCTCGTTTTGTTATATACTTTGTTGTAAAGCGCCTTCTCAGGATCGCTGAACATCCCGATTCCCTTTTTACCGTATCCCGGAATTATGGCTTTCTTTATTGCACGATTAAGCCTTCCGGTGGTCCTTGCGCTAATTGACTTTTTTAATGATGGTGTCCTGAATCCAAATTTCATTATCATTGCCTTCTTTCTTTTAATCTTTTGAATATACTCTTTTTACGACCATTTCTGTCTCTGTCATTTTTGTCATAGCCTTCTCTATCAAAGCCTTTCCGGTCATAACCAGATAAATTATAGCCATTCTTATCAAATCCATCCTTGTCATAGCCATCCCTATTATAACCGTATCTGTCATATCCGATGTTGTTATACCCATCCTTATCAAATCCGTCTTTATCATAACCTTCTATATTAAAGCCTTCTTTGTCAAACCCGTTTCTATCGTAGCCGTCTTTATCGAAACCTTCTCGATTAAAACCGTCCAACTTATAAAACCCGTCTTTATTATACCCTTGCATATCATAACCGTCTTTGTCATAACCCAACCGATTATATCCCATACGATTATAACCTTCCTTATTATATCCTTCCGCATCAAAGCCTCTGCTGAACCCATTAAAATATCGAGTCTTATACGGCTCAACAACAGATTTCATCCAGTTTTC
>JAZRTD010000022.1:0-1254 GCA_045651845.1 Clostridia bacterium
GTCGCTTATTCCAAAGCATCTTAAAAACTCCTCTGTTGTGCCAAATACCATAGGTCTGCCCGGGGTATCAAGCCTGCCTGTTTCCTCAATCAGTCCTCTCTCGACAAGCTTGTTGACAATTGTATCACAGCAAACTCCTCTGATATCCTCAATCTCGCCTCTGGTTACCGGTTGTTTATATGCAACAATTGACAAAACTTCCATTGCGGCATTTGACATTGTCTGGGCACGTCTTGGCTCAGCAAGAAGAGAGATATATTCAAAATATTCCCCTCTTGTGCACATCTGATACCCGTCAGCAAGCTGAATTATGCTGATACCTCTATGTTCATAATCATATTTATCAATCATATCTGAGATAATTTTTTTGGTTTTTCGCTTGTCCATATCAATTATGTTAGCAATTTTTTCAAGGGAAACACTATCCCCTGCCGCAAAAAGCAAACCCTCAATTATAGCTTGCGCCTTACTTGTTTCCATATATATCCTGTTCCTTTCTCCTAAAAGGCACTATTCTTCAATCATATCAAGGCTAAAATCATCCTCATCAGCAATTCGCTTAACTCTAAGGTCTTTATCATCGCCCTCAACCATAATTTTCTTAAGTTTTATAAGCTCTAAAACCGCCATAAAGGATGCAACAGCTTCAGGTCTTGACTTTATCCCTTTAAATAAATCAATAAACCTTGTTTTCCCCTTTGTAATTAGGCATTTCCAGATTAATTTTACACGGCTCTTAACAGAAACCTTTTCATGGCCCACTATCCCCTCAAAGGATTTTTTCGGTGGGGGAAGTTTCCTTTCAAGCTTCATATAGGAGACCTTATAGGAAATCAGCAAATTTTCAAGAGAAACCTTTGAATAATCAAAAGGTATTACGGGCCTTTCAATATATTCAGGTGCTTTATAAAATCTTGTATAACCGAGATTTTCACGGCTTCGTAAAAACTCCGCCTTTTCCTTAAATCGTTTATACTCAATAAGCCGTCTTACAAGCTCTTCCCTCGGGTCTTCATCCTCTTCGTCTTCATCCTGGGCAGGAAGGAGCATCCTTGATTTTATTTGGAGCAAGGTTGCTGCAAGCACCAGAAATTCGCTGGAAACCTCTAAATCAAGGGATTCCATTTGTGCAATTACTTCAAGATACTGCTCTAAAATCTGGCTAATTGGTATATCATAAATATTAACTTTGTTTTTCTTAATCAGCGTTAGAAGTAAATCAAGGGGCCCCTCAAAAGCTTCAACACAAAAAGA
>JAZRTD010000023.1:0-3438 GCA_045651845.1 Clostridia bacterium
TTAGTCAGCGCGTTCAGAAAATATACAAAATAAGGAGGAGAGGACAAATGCAAAGAGTTGGTGTTTTTGTATGTTGGTGCGGAAGCAATATTGCAGGAACTGTTGACGTTCAGGCAGTTTCCGACGCGCTCCAGAACGAGCCGGGTGTTGTCTTTTCCACCAATTATCAATATATGTGTTCCCAAGCAGGTCAGGATATGATTATTGATGCTGTTAAAGAACACAATTTAACAGGAATCGTTGTTTGCTCCTGCTCACCCAGAATGCACGAGGCAACTTTCAGAAAAACTGCGGCAGCAGCAGGGCTTAACCCTTATATGGTTGAGATTGCAAACATCAGAGAACAATGCTCCTGGGTGCATAAGGATATGCAGACAGGAACAGAAAAAGCTATAATTTTAGGTAAAGCGGCTGTGGCAAAGGTAAATCTTAATGCACCTTTAACCCCTGGTCAGTCACCTGTTACAAAGCGTGCTTTGGTTATCGGGGGAGGTATTGCCGGAATTCAGACCGCTTTGGATATTGCTGATGCAGGTTTCCCCGTTGACATTGTGGAAAAAAATCCTACAATCGGCGGAAAAATGGCTCAGCTTGATAAGACCTTCCCGACCCTTGACTGTGCGGCTTGTATTTTGACCCCTAAGATGGTTGATGTTGCCCAGAACGAAAATATTCGTATTTTCTCATACAGCGAGGTTTCGGAAATCAAGGGCTTTGTTGGAAATTTTGATGTTACCATTAAGAAAAATGCCCGTTTTGTCAAAGAGGATATTTGTACGGGTTGCGGAGCTTGTGTTGATAAGTGTCCTATGAAGAAAATTCCAAACGAATTTAATCTTGGAATGGACAACAGAAGTGCAATTTACATTCCGTTTGCACAGGCTGTTCCTAAGGTTGCAACCATTGACCCAAATGCCTGCAATATGCTGAAAAACGGAAAGTGCGGTCTTTGCGCAAGGGTTTGTACTGCAGGTGCAATTGACTATACTCAAAAAGATGAGTTTATAAGCGAGAAATACGGGGCAATCGTTGTTGCAACGGGATTTAATCCAATCAGTATGGATAAATTCGATGAGTTTGCTTACAGCCAGTCCAAGGATGTTATAACATCTCTTGAATTTGAGCGTCTTACCAATGCGGCAGGACCCACGGCTGGGCATTTAGAGCGACCATCTGACGGAAAATCGCCAAAGACAATCGTTTTTGTTCAGTGTGTTGGCTCCCGTTGTGATGCCTGCGCTGAAAAGGGCAAGGAATACTGCTCAAAAATCTGTTGTATGTATACTGCAAAGCACGCTATGCTCACAAGAGATAAATATCCTGACACGGAGGTTTATGTATTCTATATTGATGTCAGAACTCCCGGTAAGAATTTTGATGAATTCTACCGCCGTGCAGTGGAAGAATATGGAGTTAAATACATTAAAGGTATGGTTGGAAAGGTTACTCCCGAGGGCGACAAGCTCAAGGTTATGGCATCTGACCTTATTGAAAATAAACAACTTCGTATTGATGCTGATTTAGTTGTTCTGGCAGCGGCTATTGAGCCTGACAAGTCTGCTCGTCCTCTTGCGACTATGCTTACTGCAAGTATGGACACAAATGACTTCTTCACAGAGGCTCATCCAAAATTAAGACCTGTTGAAAGTCCAACTGCCGGTGTATTTTTATCCGGTGCTTGTCAGGGGCCGAAAGACATTCCTGAAACAGTTTCTCAGGCAAGTGCGGCGGCGTCAAAGGTTATCGGTCTTTTGGTTAAAGATAAGCTTACAGGAAATCCTTGCGTGGCTCAATCGAACGAGCTTATGTGTAACGGATGTTCTGCCTGTGAGAGAGTTTGTCCTTACGGGGCGATTACCTATTTAGATAAGGAATTCCGTATGCCTGACAGAACTACAAAAATAAGACGGGTTGCATCTGTTAACCCTGCGGTTTGTCAGGGCTGCGGAGCTTGTACTGTTGCCTGTCCGTCGGGTGCTATGGACTTAAACGGCTTTACAAGTAAGCAAATTATGGCGGAGGTGGATGCTATATGCAAATGAGTGAATACAAACCTTTGATTGTTGCATTTTGCTGTAACTGGTGTTCTTATGCCGGAGCTGACCTTGCAGGGAATAACCGTTTAAACTATCCTGCCGATGTTAAGATTATTCGCGTGCCTTGTTCCTGCCGTGTTAACCCTATGTTTATTCTCCGCGCTTTTCAAAGAGGGGCTGACGGGGTTATAATCTGCGGTTGCCACCCCGGGGACTGCCACTATACATCAGGAAATTACTATACCCGCCGAAGAATGGCTACCCTTTTCTCAATGCTGGATTTTCTCGGCATTGAAAAAGAACGTACCCGTCTTGAATGGGTTTCTGCGGCAGAGGGTGCTAAATTTGCCGAAACTATGAACGATTTTGTTAAGACCGTAACGGAGCTTGGCGAAAATAAAAGACTGGAGGATCTGCGATGCAAAAAATAACACAAAATATTTTAATCGACAAAGCAGTTTCTCTGCTTGAAAACGGCACTGTTAACTGCGTTATGGGTTGGAAAAAGGGTGAGTTTGATTACGACATCACTCCTGCGATTTTTGAAAATGCTGATGATTTGAGAGAAAATTTCGTGTATAACTGCTTTAGCGGTGCGAATTTCTCCAAATATTTGGTTTCAAAAACCGCTAAACTAGAGGGCAAGGTTCTTGTTTTCTTAAAGCCTTGCGACACATACAGCTTTAATCAGCTTTTAACCGAGCATCGTTTTGACCGAGAAAAGGTTTATGCAGTTGGTATTCCTTGCGACGGAATGGCTGATATTTCAAAAGTGAAAAAGCTTTGCGGTGAGGGTATTTCATCAATTAATTTTTCAGATGGTATAATAAAGGTTAATACAATTTATGAAGAAACCTCTGTGGAAATTGCTCTTAAAGATATTCTTTTAGAGAGATGCGAAAACTGCAAGAGCAAAAAATGTGTGGCTTATGACGAGCTTTTAGGGGATAACGGCGAGGTTATTGATTCAAACCGTTTTGACGAAGTTGCAAGGCTTGAGGCTATGACTCCTGATGAGAGATTTTTATTCTGGCAGAATGAATTATCACGCTGTATTCGCTGTAATGCTTGCCGTGATGCCTGCCCTGCCTGCACTTGTGAAAAGTGTGTTTTTGACAATCCTGAATCGGGCGTGGAAAACAAGGCGGCGGCAAACACCTTTGAAGAAAAGCTTTTCCATATTATAAGAGCTTATCACGTTGCAGGCCGTTGCACAGACTGCGGGGAATGCTCGAGAGTTTGTCCGCAGAATATTCCGCTCCACCTTTTAAATCGTAAGTTTATAAAAGATATTAATGAATTTTACGGTGAATATCAGGCGGGGGCTGAAGTTGGCACAAGAGCGCCTCTTGTTGACTACACCGAAGACGATATTGAGCCTTATGAGGTTTTTGACAGGAGG
>JAZRTD010000024.1:0-4338 GCA_045651845.1 Clostridia bacterium
ATAAATCCGCTTTCCGTATACGCACCCTTGTTTTGCCCAAGGTTTGGAAGATGGTCGCCAAAATACACAAGAATTGTATCTTTCTCCCTTTTGTCTATATAATCAACAATTTTCCCCAGAGCTTTATCTGAATAATACACACCAGTCGTATAGTTTCTCGTTGCATATATGGACTCATCCGACATATAAGGGTTTGCAATATCAATAACTGTTTCTGCATATTTCCCTTCATAAGGCTGGTGGTTTTCCATCGTTATCCCGAATATAAAATTCGGTGTATCCTTCTGCTTTTCAAGCATATATTTGACATACTCCATAAAACAATCATCGGATACAAAATTCCCTCTGACTTTTGCCTCAATCCCCTTGATTTTTTCCAAATCCTTAATGAAATAGATTTCGTCAAAACCAAGCCTTGGGTAGGTTTTATTTCTCAAATAAAAAGCAGAGCCGAATGTATGAAGAAACACGGTTCTGTATCCCAAAGCTTGATACACCGATGCAAATGTGGGGATATCCTCGCTTACATATTGCCACGGCACGGCACCGACAGGGATATAATCAGAAGAAAGGCCTGTCAAAACCTCAAATTCAGTTCTGACTGTTCCTCCCCCGAATGCAGTTTGATACATATATCCGCTTACTGCATTTTCTCTTGAAGAAATTTCCTCAAAATTAGGAATGGGATTCATAGAAAACTGCACATTCGGCAAAAGCTTTGGATTCCAGAAGCTTTCCGACAAAACAACAATAATGTCAGGAGAGCTAAAGTTTTCACTTTTTCTCCCCTTGTATTCAGCCATAATTTCACTGATTTTTTCCTCCGAATAGTCCTTAGGCTCGGTAGTTTTCATAGAGTAAAGATTAACAACAAACGCCCCTGTAAAGCCGTTTACGAGATGATTATTCTGCTGATTTGCCGTTGCAATAACGGCCATATCAAATTTTTCTAATGTTTCATTTATTTTTTCAGGGCTTCTTATTCCAAGAAGTGTTACAAACGTCAACAAGCCTGCAATTAAAAATCTCGGAATTCTCTTAAGCCTTATACTTGGTCTTAAAAAGAGCAAAATCCCCAGAATTATAATTCCGCCCACAAGATAAAGAATATACTCCGCAGGAAATTTAACATTTACAAAACCTGCAAGCTCATTAAGATTCCCCGTGTTATGAATTAAATCCCACGGATAGACATAATCCCCCGTAAGCGCGTGTTTAAAATAAGAAGAAACCGACAAGGCATAACACCCCGTTATCATAACAAGCGCCGTCAAAGCCCCATTTTTTAAAATCATCCATAAAATTAGAAACCAGATATAAAGTGTCAGCAGGGAAAATAATCCTGCCTTTCCTCTTTCGCTTTCTAAAAAAGAGAAAACATCCGATGCATTCCCGAAATACAGATATTCCATCACCCACCATAAATAAACAGGCAACAAAAATGCGATAACCATTCCAAGAACATAGAGTTTTCCTGATATTCTCGACTTTTCATTAAGTCTTGGAACCTTTTTCAAAGAAAAAACATTTCTTCTTATAAACGATTTTAAGGGGGAGCCAAAATGACTCTCCCCTAAAATAAGATACGGTTCTTCAGATTTATTAAAATGTTTTCTTTTCCTCAAAATCCTCAACTCAAATCCTGAATTTATCTGTTAGTAACATAAGCGCTGTTATCCTTGAGCATAACATCGTGCGCTCCGCCTTCTATAATACTTGTTGCTGAAACAAGAGTAATCTTCGCCTTTTCCTGAAGTTCAGGGATTGAAAGAGCACCGCAGTTACACATTGTTGAGCGGACCTTATTAAGGCTCAGTCCAACGTTATCGTGAAGACTTCCTGCATAAGGAACATAGGAGTCAACCCCTTCTTCAAAGGAGAGCTTACTTGCTCCGCCCATATCGTATCTCTGCCAGTTTCTTGCTCTCGCTGAACCTTCACCCCAGTATTCTTTCATATAGTTTCCGTTTATGCTTACCTTATTTGACGGACTTTCATCAAATCTTGCGAAATATCTGCCAAGCATAACAAAGTCAGCTCCCATAGCCAAAGCGAGAGTTATATGATAATCCTGAACAATACCGCCATCTGCACAAATCGGGATATATATTCCTGTTTCCTTGAAATATTCATCTCTTGCTTTTGCAACTTCCTGAACAGCAGTTGCCTGACCTCTGCCAATACCTTTTTGTTCACGGGTTATACAAATTGAGCCGCCGCCGATACCGATTTTAATAAAGTCAGCTCCTGCCTCCGCCAAAAATCTGAAGCCTTCAGCGTCAACAACATTACCTGCTCCGACTTTAACTGTATCTCCATAGGTTTTTCTGATATAATCAATTGTTCTTGACTGCCATTCTGAAAATCCTTCAGATGAGTCAATACAAAGAATATCTGCCCCAGCTTCAATGAGCGCCGGAACTCTCTCTGCGTAATCTCTTGTATTAATACCCGCACCAACAACATATCTCTTTGAAGCATCAAGAAGCTCCAACGGATTGCTCTTGTGGAAGTCATAGTCCTTGCGGAATACAAAATACTTAAGTCTGCCTTCCCTGTCTATAATCGGAAGATTGTTAAGTTTATTGTCCCAGATAATATCATTTGCCTCTTTTAAGCTTGTTTCTTCTGTTCCGTAAATAAGGCTTTCAAAAGGTGTCATAAATTCAGCAACAGAAGTATTAGGATCCATACGGCTTACTCTGTAATCACGGCTTGTAACAATACCAACAAGCTTACCGTTTGAGGTTCCGTCTTCCGTAACCGCAATTGTGCTATGCCCTGTTTTTTCTTTAAGCTCAAGTACATCAGCTAAAGTCTGGTCAGGACGGATATTGGAATCACTTGATACAAATCCCGCCTTATGAGCCTTAACTCTTCTTACCATATTCGCCTCATCCTCAATGGTCTGAGACCCGTAAATAAATGCAATCCCGCCCTCTTGAGCCAAAGCAATCGCAAGCTTTTCTCCTGAAACAGCCTGCATAATTGCAGAAACAAGAGGAATATTCATAGAAATCGCAGGTTCTTCACCCTTTTTAAATTTTGTTATAGGAGTCTTAAGACTGACATTCTGAGTCATACACTCAGAAGAAGAGTACCCCGGGACTAAAAGATATTCATTAAAAGTATGAGATGGTTCACTATAATAAAACGCCATTACAATCTTCCTTTCTGTAACTTCTTGGGTTATTTTATTTAGTATATAATTTTTCGGTAAAAAAAGCAATAGTAAAATAGAACAAATTTTACTGTTTTTTCCCCTTTTTAATCAGTAAACAATTTTTACTGACTATTTGATTCATTATATCACACATCAATATACAAAGTCAAGGCTTGTCCACATCTTTTATCGCAAAAAATTCAATTAGCGACGAGTAAAAAATTGCTTTCTTTTCACCATTTAACCTTTTTCAAACACACGACTATCTGGTGGTTTTTCTTTAAACAAAAAGATACCGCCTTGCTCCAAAAGGAGAGGCGGTATCAATATGTATAATACTATTTAATTATATTTTCGCCGTCAAAAAGGAATATTCCCTTACCGTAGCCATAAGTCTTTCCCGGACCAATATATTCAACAAACTTTCGCTGTAAAGAGGTATTTGTAGGCAGGTTTTCTTTCCCTGCATCCTTTCCAAATATTCTCCACGCATCGTGGAATACATCTGTTTCATAATATCCGAAAACCTTATAATCAGCAATAAATCGTGCAGAATTTGAGTTTTCCCCAAAGAAACCCTTATAGTGAGGGAAAAGCATCCAAGACCAGTATTCCACAGGTAAAAGATCGCCTTCAAATCTATCTTTTACAAACTCATATGCCGCCTTGTAAGACTTCATACATTCCTCATAAATAAGCGGTCCCGTAGATGGAACATGACCTTTTATAATAAAGTCGCCCTCATTAACAACGTGTCCTGCAACCTCAACAGCCTCGCAAGGATGCCCTATTATATCAAACTGCAATCTACCAAAGCCAAATCTCGTCAATTTAAAGTAATTGCTGAACCAATTCGGACAGGATATCCCTATCTCGTCATATACATCAAGGGTTTCGTCTATCTTGCAGACGATATCCTTCATTGTATCTATATAAAGTTCATCTGAATATCCATTCTCTTTATATTTATCATACAAAGGACCCGTACATGATAAATAGAAGAGCAAATACTTTGCATACTTCGGCACTCCGCCCATTTCCAAAGCATCAATCTCATCTATAATGGTCTTTATGTCCTTTTCGTCATTCATAAAGCTATCGGCAAGAATATCCGGAGCATCCCCCGCCTTGGCTTTATATATTTCATATTGCTGCTTCAGTTCATCCGTGAAGCC
>JAZRTD010000025.1:0-5530 GCA_045651845.1 Clostridia bacterium
AAATGCCGCCAGAGAGCCTGAAATTCTGGACCTTAGGAATTTTATAAATTCTATGGGCGGAAACATAACAGCAGACGATAAAGGCAATATCTTCATAAAGGGAGTAGATAGCCTAAGCGGAGCAGATTACAAAATAATGCCTGACCGAATTGCGGCACTGACATACCTTTGCGGCATTGCGGCGTGCGGAGGCTATGGCAGGCTTAATAGTGTAAGACCTGAACACATTGCCGTTCCCCTTGAAGTCTTAGAGAGGGCGGGGAGTGTTATTGAAACGGGAGAGGATTTTGTTGAGATAAAATCTCCTAAAAGACCCAGCTCAATGGGGCTTATAAGCACAAGGCCATATCCCTTGTTTCCAACAGATGCACAGGCG
This sequence comes from Clostridia bacterium, assembly GCA_045651845.1. Classification (GTDB taxonomy): domain Bacteria; phylum Bacillota; class Clostridia; order Monoglobales; family Monoglobaceae; genus SIG454. The sequence goes on from JAZRTD010000025.1 coordinate 377, forward strand.
ATTTTTATGTCGGTGGCATCAAGAGGGAAAGGGCAAAGCTGTTTTATCGAGAATATTTTCGAGAACAGATTTATGCATATTGAAGAGCTTAAAAAAATGGGGATTAAAGCCAATACGAGAGGAAATTTTGCATATATAAAAGGAAGAAGACGGCTTAAAGCTGCAAATATGACGGCTATGGATTTGCGGGGCGGTGCGGCTCTTACGGTTGCTGCCCTTGCGGCAAAGGGAGAGTCGACAGTCTATGGAGTTGAATATATAGACAGAGGATATGAAAATATAGAAAGGAGCTTTGGCGATTTTGGCGCACAAATCGTCCGGCAGGATATAGAATGGACAGAGAATATACCAATCGACAAAAACAATTGATGCGAAAAAAACGCAAACAGCAGAAGAGAAAACGAATTTTCGTTCTCTTTTGCTTTGTTGTGTGCAGTGCCGCGATTTTAGCGCTTGTTTTTAAGGCTCCGTTCTTTAATGTAACCGGTGTAGAGGTCAAGGGATACAAAATTCTTAAAAAAGAACAGATACTGGATAAAGCCCAGGTTCAAAACGGGAAAAATATTTTCAGCGTGAGTATGACGGGGATAAAGGAACGGCTTATGGAGATACCGTATATAGATGACGCTGAGATTAAGCGTGTTTTTCCAAATAAGGTCAGCATAGAGGTTAAAGAGTCCGTTCCCAGAGCCTACATAAAACACGGTAATAAATATGCTTTAATAGATAAAAACGGGAAAATTCTTGAGATTTTAAAAAAGGCTAACAAATATAAGGTTATGACCATAAGCGGAATAAAGCTTGAAAGTCCTAAAGTTGGAAGTATTATTTCAAATGAGAAAGATGACAGAATAAAATATTGCACAGAGGCGCTTAATGTTCTTGAGAGAGTCAAGCTTATTGATAAAATGGTATTGCTTGATTTCACACAGCTTACAGGGATTAAGATGAATTATGATAACAGAGTTTATGTAAATTGCGGAAGCTATGAGAGTGATGAAGATTTTGAATATAAGCTTAAAATGTGTGAGCATCTTATAAGCGAAGAAATTTCTCCTTATGAAAAGGTTGAAGTTGACCTTACAATGGATAAGACAATTATAAGACCTTACGAGGCGCCGGAGGATAAGAAAAAGCGTCTTGAGGAGGAGAGAAAACAAAGGGAAGAAGCGAGAAAAGCGGCGCAAGAGGCCGAAAATACGGAGGATAGCGAAGATGATTAAAAGAAAATGGACATTTGAATTCACCCTATCTCTTTTGATATTTATATTGGTATTTGCCTTTACATGGCAACTCAAAGGGGTTAGAAAAAACAGCGAAATAAGAGACAGGGAAACTATGAGCAGAGCTGAGCTTGAAAAGACCTATGTTGAGGAAGTTCAGAAAAACGAAAAACTGAAAATAGAAATAGAAAACCAAAAAGCGATGATAGATGCATTCCGTGAAAAGGCGGCAGATGTTGACGGATATGCTGCAATAATAAACGAAAAACTTTCCCAGGCAGAGCTTTATGCAGGCCTTACCGATGTTAAAGGGAAGGGTATAACGGTTACATTAAGCGACATAGAACTGACTAAAGAAATGAAAGAAAGCGGACTTTATAATAATTATGGTATTGTTCACGATGTTAACATAAGAAGTATAATAAATGAGCTTAAAGCGGCAGGGGCAGAGGCGATTTCTGTTAATAAGGAAAGAATTGTTGCTATGAGCGAAATTCGATGCGTGGGACCTACGGTTATGGTTAACGGAGAGAGAGTAACTGCGCCTTTTGAAATTAAGGCAATCGGAAACCCTCAAACTCTTGAAAATGCCTTGCGTATAAACGGCGGTGCAGTGGAGGAAGCCACGAAGATATACGGGATTTCCGTAACCATAAAAAAATCGGACGAGCTTCTGATTGGAAAATATGTTGGACTGACACACACAAATTATGCCAAAACTGTGGAGACTGAAGAGACAGGGGAGGAAACAAAATGATTCTTATAACAATATCTATTTTGCTGGGCATTTTGGCAGGTCTTTTTGTTCCGTATAATTTAAGCTATGACTCACTGCCTTATGTTGCGGTTGCCCTTTTAGCATCTCTTGATACAGTGTTTGGCGGAATTTGGTCGAATTTTGAGAAAAGATTTAATGTTGCAATGTTTATATCAGGACTTGTGAGTAATGCAATTCTTGCAATTTTGTTTGTGTTTATGGGGAAAAAGCTGGGAATAGATTTAAGCCTTGCTATCGTGGTTGTCTTTGGCGTTAGAATATTTAATAACCTTTCAAATATAAGACACTATTTATTTGAAAGATACTACCGCATTAAAAGATTGCGTCTTAAACGGATAGAAAGCAACTGTTTGATGCAGGAAAATGATGATGCGGAAGAAATTGATAAATAAATTTTAAAATTTGTATTTACAAACTGAAAAAATAATAGTATAATAAGATAATAGGATTTATATGCAGATTTTTACTTAACGGGAAAATATATAAAGGAGGAATTGTTTTGTTTGAATTTGATACTAAGGCGACAAATCCGGCAAAAATAAAAGTTGTCGGTGTGGGCGGCGGAGGTAATAACGCTGTTAACCGAATGATTGAAGCCGGAATTGAGTGCGTTGAATTTATTGCAGTTAATACAGATAAACAGGATTTGGGAATGTCCAACGCCGTAAATAAAATTCAGATTGGTGAAAAGGTTACAAGAGGTCTCGGCGCAGGTGCCGTTCCTGAAATCGGATATAAGGCGGCGGAAGAAAGCAGGGATGAGATTGCCGCTGCTTTAGAGGGAACAGATATGGTTTTTGTTACTGCCGGAATGGGCGGCGGAACAGGAACCGGCGCGGCTCCCGTTGTTGCTGAAGTTGCAAAAGAAATGGGGATTTTAACTGTTGGTATTGTTACAAAGCCATTCTGGTTTGAAGGACCGCAAAGAGGCAAAAATGCCCTTTTGGGAATTGAAAACCTTAAAGAGGCTGTTGATACATTGGTTGTTATTCCAAACGATAAGCTTTTGGCTTTGGCAGAAAATAAAACATCTTTGGTTGACTCCTTTAAAATCGCAGATGAAATTTTAAGACAGGGCGTTCAGGGTATTTCTGACCTTATCTCAAAGCCGGGTCTTATCAGTCTTGACTTTGCGGATGTTAAGACAATTATGAAAGGGACAGGCTATGCTCATATGGGCATCGGCCGTGCAACCGGTGAAAACAGAGCACACGATGCTGCGGCTAAAGCTATTAACAGTCCGCTTATCGAAACAACTATTACAGGCGCTAAAGGCATTATCATTAATGTTACGGGCGGAAGTGACCTTGGTATTATGGAAATCCAGACGGCTTCCGAGCTTGTTAATGAGGCTGCGGATAACGATGCAAACATCATTCTCGGTGCTATGATTGATGAATCCTTGGGTGATGAAATCCAGATTACGGTTATTGCAACAGGATTTGATTCAGGCAGACCGTCTCCTATTATGAAACCGAAAATCGGAACGGGAAATATCTTCTCAAATGCTCCGTCTATGGAGAAAACCATTGACAAGCCTGTTATAACACCGTCAAATGGCGGAGTTTTTGCAGGAATTGCAAAGAATATGGACGAGCTTAAGGGTGAAAATATTACTGCTTCCCCTGTTGAGGAAACACAGGATTTAGCTGAGGAAACCGAAAAGCCATTTGAAAAACCCTTTGACAGACCTTTCTCAAAACCAAAGAGCGGTATATTCAACGGGTTTAACGAAGATGACGGGATTGATGTTCCTGTTTTCTTAAGAAAAAATAACGAATAATTTATTTAGGCCTATTGCGCCGACATATCTTATGATATGTCGGCGCTTTTTTATAATAGGAAATTGCATTTCTCTATTATAAAAATTATAAATTGATTGGCCGTGCGAGATTTTCCGTCCGTAGGACGGAAACGCATATGGACGAAAAAAGCGTTGCCCTTTTCTGCTCCATCGTTTATGATGGAACGACAAAGGCGCTTTTTTATTGCCAATTTAAGAATTAAATATAAAAATATGTAAATACTATTCATAATTAAAATCCTAAAAGGAGTTTTGTTATGACAGCAACACAGCTTATGAAAAATTATTGCGGCAGGGAGATTTCTCTTTGCACTGACGGAGAAATATATACGGCATTAGTTAAAACAATCAGGGAAATGAGCAGGCAGAAGCGAAAAAAGGATTCGATTAAAAAGCTTTATTATATTTCGGCAGAGTTTCTAATCGGAAGACTCCTTAGCAATAATCTTATGAATTTGGGAATATATGATGAAGTTAATAAGCTTTTATCGGAAAACGGGAAAAATATTGAGCAGTTTGAAGAAATGGAAGCGGAACCGTCTTTGGGAAACGGCGGACTTGGGCGGCTTGCGGCTTGTTTTCTTGATTCAGTTGCGACACTTAATCTGTGCGGTGACGGGATAGGGCTTAACTATCATTTCGGACTTTTTAAACAGATTTTTAAGGACAACCTCCAGAAGGAAGAGATAAATCCGTGGCTTTTGCAGTCGGGATTTTTGGAAAAAGAGGATAAAACTTATGAGGTTAAGTTTGGGGATTTTTCTGTTTCGGCAAGACTTTGTAATCTGGATATTGTCGGGTATATGGGTCGGGTTAATAAGCTTCGGCTTTTTGATATTGAAACGGTTGATGAGAAAATCGTCGGTGACGGAATAAGCTTTGATAAAACAGATATAAAGAAAAATCTAACCCTTTTTCTCTATCCTGATGACAGCGACGATAAAGGTCGGCTCCTCCGTGCCTATCAGCAATATTTTATGGTAAGCTGCGGGGCACAGCTTATACTTGATGAGTGTATAGAAAGGGGCTGTAAGCTTTATGACCTTTATGATTATGCGGTAATTCAGATAAATGATACCCACCCGTCAATGATTATTCCTGAGCTTATACGGCTTTTGACTCAAAGAGGAATAGGAATTGATGAGGCAATAGAGGCTGTAACAAAAAGTTGTGCATACACCAATCACACGATTTTAGCCGAGGCCCTTGAAAAATGGGAGATAAGCTTTATAAAAAAGGTTGCACCGCAGATAGTCCCCATTATTGAAATTCTTGATGACAGGGTAAGGCGTAAATTTGATAATGGCTCGGTCAATATAATTGACAAAAACGAAAAAATTCTTATGGCG
>JAZRTD010000026.1:0-2984 GCA_045651845.1 Clostridia bacterium
TCGGCAACTACCCCGTCATCAGCATTTTCATCAAGCGCGTCTTCTTTTTCCGCTTCTGCACTGATTGCAATCCGCTCTCTAAATTCATCCGTTGTAAAGCTTCCCACCCATTGAGGGAACGGAGTAGAATTTATAACTGTGGCAATTATAGAGTGAAAAACAATTCCGATTATCATAGCCGCAAAAATAGCACCAAATCTTGGAAGCTCCCTTGCAAATCCGCGCCTATAACCCTTCCACATAAAATATAAGATAACCAAAAAAATTATTACATCAAACATTCTGTCTTCCTCCACTTATTTCTTGATTTTGATTACTGTCGCACAGCTATTCCCTGTTAAAAAGCTATGTCTTCTATTGCCAAAAAGCTTTATTTCTCTTACATCGTGTTTAGAAATAACCGCCTCTCCTGCATCACCATCCGGATAAATCCGCTTTACACTTCTCATACTGCTTATTAATATGGCCTCTCCGCAAACATCTATGTTAGAAATCTCATCAGGCTCAACTCTGCTTCCTCTGATTTTTCCGTTTTGGGAATAAGACTCAATAACGCTGTTATTTCTGTCACCATAAAAGCTGAAAACCAAATTATCGTCACTTTCTATGTTATATTTCATAAGCTTTCGACCATTATAGCTTACACTAAAATCAATTTCACCGTCGTCATCATATCCTGTAATGCTCTTATCAGAAACCGCAATGATATCTCCGTCATTTTGAAACTTCACATCAAATATCATTTCATCTTTTCTGCTTTCGCAAACAACTTCTTCATTATCTCCCCAATCAACAACCGCCACTCTTGAATAAAGCGCTTTTTCATCGGCAACTATCTGGGAAATGGCAATTTTATCTTTCCTTATATCTATGCCGCCGATATGCCCGTTTCCGCTTCCGAAAACATATTTCATATCACCATTTTTATCATAAACAGAAACGCTTCCCTTATGGCCCTGTTTCCTTGTTGCAACTGCAATATTCCCCTTTGAATCAACAGCAGCATCAAAAATCTCTTCGTCGGTTTTAATAGTTGCTCTCAAATTATCTCTATTATAAAGATAAACATTCTTTCCGCTTATATCGGCAATGAGAATATATTCATCACCAACGCATATCTTTGGAGATGTGGTGGAAACCGGGATATTCCAAAGCGTTTTCCCCTTTAGATTAACAAAATTAACCTCATTATTGTTGTAAGCAAGAATTCCGTCTTCATATCGCTCTAAATGATAATCTCCGCCAATTAGCTCATCAACCGTTTCATAATCCGAATACATAAAGAAATCATATATTCCCGGAATGTTATAAACAATAATAGCAAGAATAATTATCGCTGTCACAGCAAACAAAAGCCTTCGCTTATTAATTTTTGCCGTTTTTTTTGCCTTACTTTTCATACTTCACTTCCTTAAGGAACAACCCATTTGGAGGAGCCGTAACCCCCGCCAGAGTTCTGTCACACTGCTTAATTATTTCGGGAATTTCATCTGCCGAAATCTTTCCCATTCCGCAATAGACCACTGTTCCCGTTATTATTCTGACCATATTGTAGAGAAAAGCATCTGCCTCAATTTCCAGAGCAAACTGACTCTCCCATTCATAGTTCTCGAAAACTTCGCATCGGCGTACAGTTCTCACAGTTGTTTTCTGCGAGCCTCCCTGCGCCATAAACCCTGCAAAATCATAAGTCCCCTCAAAGGCTTTTGCCGCCTTTTTCATTTCCTTAGCATTAAGCTTGTATGGAACATACCAACTATATTTGCTTGTGAAAGGATTTTGAATTTTGCTGTTCCAAATTTTGTATATATATGTTTTCCCGTCATTTGAAAATCTTGCCGAGAAATCATCATCAACTATCTTGCAACTCTTTGCTCTAATATCCATAACCCCTGACAAATTGTTAAAAGCCATAACAATTTTTTCAGGTTCAATCTTGGTTTCGCTGTGGAAATTCAGAATATACGACAAAGCGTGAACACCTGAATCTGTTCTGCTGCAGCCTTGGACAGAGATTTCTTCGCCCGTAAGCTTTGAAAGAGTATTTTCAACAACTTCCTGAACTGTAATGGCGTTTTCCTGTCTTTGCCAGCCGTGATACGCTGTTCCGTCATAAATAATTTCAAGAGCAAAGTTTGACATAGTAAATTCCTAACTTAAAACACACCGTAAAAATTTGCAATAAAAATTCCTGCCAAAAGAACAATAACCACAATCCAACCCACAAGGTCATTTACCCCAAGACGCAGGACATTAAGCCTTGTTCTTCCCTTACCGCCTTTATAGCATCTGCACTCCATTGCAGTCGCAAGTTCGTCTGCCCGTCTGAATGCACCGACGAAAAGCGGTATTAAAATGGGAATCATCGCCTTAATTCGACTTATGAGATTTCCCGATTCAAAGTCCGCCCCTCTTGCAGTCTGGGCCTTTATAATTTTATCCGTTTCTTCTATTAAAGTAGGGATAAATCTTAAGGCTATGCTCATCATCATTGCAATCTCGTGATGAGGGAGTCCCAATTTCCCAAAGGGCGAAAGAAGTCTTTCAATCCCGTCCGTAAGCATTATAGGCGATGTGGTCAGTGTCAGGAGCGATGTTCCCATTATCAGGAAAAACAACCTCAAAATCATAAAGACCGCATTTCTAACCCCTTCATCTGTCACCGTTAAAAACGCCCATTTCCAATAGATTTTCCCCGTTGTTGTTAAAAACAAATTGAAAAATCCTGTCAAGACAATAAAGAACACTACGGGTTTTAGTCCCTTTATCATAAATTTAACAGGTATCTTGGTATTGACAATACATCCTGAGAGAAAAACACCAAGTATCAAATAACCTGTAAAATTATCAATTATAAATATGGAAGCAATATACACAATAATCATAAGTATCTTGCTTCTCGGGTCAAGCTTGTGTATAAAAGATTCCCCGGGAAAATACTGCCCGAGAGTTATATCGGAAAGCATCTCATCATCTCATTTCTT
>JAZRTD010000027.1:0-1308 GCA_045651845.1 Clostridia bacterium
GGGAATACACTTTTAGCAGACTTTAAGGCAAAGGCAAAAGAGGGAAAAAGTGCGGAAACTATCGCAAATGAACTTCTTACTAACCCTGCAATTTTATTTGGCGGGGCAACAAATCCTGTGGCACCTGGAGACTATCTCCCCGGATTTGACGAGGGTGAAATCAAAGGCTTTAAATCCGGCTTTGCTTTTATGCCTATGATTGGCTCAATCCCGTTTGTCGGATATGTTTTTGAGCTTGACGGAACAGTAGGTGCTTCTGACTTTATTTCAACTCTCAAGAAAAATGCCAACTTAAGATGGCTTGTTTGTGCAGAGGCCGAGGAAATGGTGGCAGGAAGCGAAGGAAACAAGGTGTTCTTTGTTATGTGCCCGAAATCTCTTGAAGAATAAAGAATATTAAGGGCGGTTTTAAATCGCCCTTTTAATTTTTAGAAGGAGGAAAATTATGCTTTTTTCAAGCATTCCTTTTTTATATTATTTTTTGCCAGTCGTTCTAATTCTGTATTTAGCATCGCCTAAAAAATTGAAAAACTGCGTTTTGCTTTTGTCAAGCCTGTTCTTTTATGCCTGGGGTGAGCCGAGGTACATTTTTCTTATGCTCATTACCGTAGCGCTTGGCTATGTTTTTGGATTGTTGATTGAAAGATACAGAGGGCATGGTTTGTCAAAGCTCTTTCTTATATTGTCGGTTGTGTTTGATTTGGGGGCATTGGGGTATTTTAAGTATGCGGATTTCTTTATTGAAAATTTCAACAGAGTAACGGGATTGTCTGTTCCTCTTCTTCATATTGCCCTGCCAATCGGCATAAGTTTTTACACCTTCCAGATTTTAAGCTATACCATAGATGTATACAGAGGAACGGTTAAGACACAGAAAAATTTTATAAACCTCGCAACCTATGTTGCACTGTTCCCTCAGCTTATTGCAGGACCAATTGTCCGTTATTCGGATATTGAGGTACAACTTACAAAAAGAACACACACAGCAGATAAAACAGCACAGGGAATAAGGCGGTTTATTCTGGGTCTTTCGAAGAAGATAATTCTTGCAAACACATTGGGCGAGCTTACGGAAATGTTTATCGCATCGGGGGATAAGGCGGTTGCTTTTTACTGGCTCTTTGCAATTTCGTATATGCTTCAGGTTTACTTTGACTTTTCCGGTTACAGCGATATGGCAATAGGCCTTGGAAAGATTTTAGGCTTTGAGTTTATGGAAAACTTTAACTATCCGTTTATTTCGGGGAGTATTTCAGAGTTCTGGCGAAGATGGCATATTTCTTTAGGAAGCTGGTTCCGTGACTATGT
>JAZRTD010000028.1:0-2863 GCA_045651845.1 Clostridia bacterium
AGGAAAAAGGTCTTTTCTCGCAAACTGAAGCTGTTCATAATATTGCAGGATTTAGTGATGCTGTCAAGATAAACAAAAAAGAGAATTTTAACGAGAAAATAAAAGAACTCCATAATCTTTTTATGGAGAATTTAGATAATAAAATCAAGGTTAATTCTAAAAACAATATTTCAGGAATTATAAATATTTCAGTTCCCATGCGAAGTGAAATTGCGCTACACACATTGGAATCAAAAGGAATTTATGTTTCATCAGGAAGCGCCTGTTCCCAGAAAAAAGGCGAGCATAACAGAGTTTTAAAAGCATTCGGCTTAAAAAAAGAAATGCAGGATACTGCCCTTAGAATTTCAATCGGCTATAACAACACAAAAGAAGAAATCTTAGAAGCAGTAAAACATATAAATGAACTGAGGTAGATGCTATGCAAATGGTTTTAATAACTGCGCTTGGGGTTGGCGGTGCAACTCTTATAGGTGCGATAATCGGTTTTATATTTAAAAATATTTCACACCGTTTCAGCGATATTGTTTTGTCGTTTGCGGCAGGTGTTATGCTTTCTGCGGCAGTTTTGGGGCTTATTATCCCCTCTGTGGAGTATGGCGGAAAATACGGGATTATTGTGACAGTTGCAGGCATCTTTACAGGGGCACTTTGCCTTAACCTTATTGATAAGCTTGTGCCTCATCTTCATAAACTGACAGGAATTGATACAGAACTTCACAATAATAAAACACTGGGCAAGGTTTTGTTGTTTGTGATGGCTATTGCAATTCATAATTTCCCCGAGGGAATAGCGGCAGGGGTTGGGTTCGGCTCGGAAAATACAACTCAGGCATTTTTGATTGCAGGCGGAATTGCTCTTCAGAATATTCCTGAGGGAATGGTTATAATCGCACCGATGCTTTCATCAGGAGTGTCCCCAAAGAAGACTTTTATTATTGCAATGCTTACAGGCCTTGTTGAGGTCATAGGAACATTTATCGGGTATTTTGCAGTAAGTGTTTCTGCTGTCATATTGCCCTTTGCACTTGCCTTTGCAGGCGGAACTATGCTTTATGTTGTCAGCGACGAAATGATTCCGGAAACTCATTCCCACGGATGCGAGAGAGGAGCGACCTATGCTCTGCTTGCAGGCTTTTGCCTTATGCTTATAAGCGATTATATTTTTGGGTAAATTATATTCACAATGTATGAGCTTCTTGAATAATTATAAATTACGACAGAAATTTCTTTAAAATAATTGACAATACAGGTTAAAAAGTATATAATAATTTATTATTTGGTAATTTGAGGTTTTAAATGATATATAATAATATTTTAGAAGCAATAGGAAATACTCCTATTATAAAACTTAATAGAATGGCGGATCCTGACGGGGCGGAAATTCTCGTTAAATTTGAAGGATTAAATGTGGGCGGTTCGATTAAAACAAGAACTGCCTTTAATATGATTGTTGATGCAGAACAAAAAGGCTTAATCAACGAAAATACCATTATTGTTGAGCCAACCAGCGGTAACCAGGGGATTGGTCTTGCCTTAGTTGGTGCGGTGAGGGGATATAAGACGATAATCATTATGCCCGACTCTGTGTCAGAGGAAAGAAGAAAGCTTGTTAAGCACTATGGCGCTGAAGTTATGCTTATTCACGATGCAGGAAATATCGGTGCTTGTATTGAGGAATGTCTTGAAACTGCCCTTAAAATGCAAAGAGAAAATGAAAATGTTTATGTACCGCAACAATTTGAAAATCCAGCCAATCCGCAAATTCAAAGGCAGAAAACCGCAGTTGAAATCATTGAGCAGGTAGAAGGACCTATCCACGGATTTTGTTGCGGAATAGGTACAGGCGGAACCATAACAGGGATTGGAGAAGTTCTGAAAGAGCATAATCCCAATATGGAAATATGGGCGGTTGAGCCTGAAAATGCAGCAATTCTTTCAGGCGGATCAATCGGAACGCATATCCAGATGGGAATCGGCGACGGCATTATTCCTGAAATTCTAAACACACAGATATATAATGATGTCTGCATTATAAAAGATGAAGAAGCTATAAAGTGTGCAAAAGACCTTGCTTCAAAGGAAGGAATTATGTGCGGAATATCAGGCGGAACAAATGTTGCCGCAGCCATAAAGCTTGCTAAGAAGCTAGGAAAGGGGAAAACGGTTGTAACTGTTCTTCCCGATACAGCTGAACGATATTTTTCAACACCGCTTTTTGAAGATTAGAAAAAAACAGCCGAATTTCGGCTGTTTTTTAATATTTAAAATTAAAATTATTTATTTGTGTATCATTTTCAATTATTTTGTCTGCAAATTTTTCATACATTGGCTTGCGGATTTGTTCCATTTGTTTGAGGGTTTCCAAATCCTTTGACAGCGGTCTTCCGTGAGTGTCAAGGCAGGATAATTCACGGGTAATGTAATAGATAATCCCGTTTTGTTTAAGATGGTATAAATTTGCATTATCAGTAACAATCCCGCCACCTGTTGCAATAACCTTTCCTGAAAGCTTTCCTGTTTGAGATGCGATTTCTGATTCTATTTCACGGAAATATTTTTCGCTGTGTTTCTCAAAAATTTCAGGTATGGACATACCTGTTTTTTCAACAATTTTCTCGTCAGTATCAATAAATTCCTTATTTGTTATCTGTGCAATCTTTTTCCCGACAGTTGATTTCCCGCACCCGGGCATACCGATAAGAACAATATTTGACATTTCCTTATATATATCTGTAAAAATTTTATCTGCTTCTTCGTCAGAGAGGCTGTCTTCCGTAAAAATCTCAAATGCCTTTTTTGCCTGATAAACAAGCATATAAAGTCCGTTTCCGGCAGAAATTCCCTTTTCCTTTGCATCAAA
>JAZRTD010000029.1:0-3448 GCA_045651845.1 Clostridia bacterium
TTTTTTCCATTTACATTTTTCTATTGAAATTTATGCTCAAGTATGATATATTATATCTACACTTCCTGCGGTGTTCGTAATTTCAGAACAAATGTAAAACCAACAAACTATATAAGGGAACTGTTCTCCGGATGTGGCGCACATGCCTCCCGCTATGCGGCCAGTGGACTTGTAAAGCATTCGGGACGATACCCACCTGCCATGCAGGTTTTTACTTTTTTCTGTATACGGCACAGGCGGGAAGTGTTTTTTTGCTTAAAAACCTTGACAATTGCCAAACAATGTTATAAAATATAAGAGTATAAATTTATTATGGAGTGACTTTGACCTATGAGAGTTATTTCAGGAAAAGCAAAAGGGTTAAAACTTCTTGCTCCTGACGGTATAGACACAAGACCTACAACTGACAGAGTTAAAGAGTCTGTTTTTAATCTTCTTATGCCTTATCTCCCTGCCCAGTCCGTTCTTGACCTTTTTGCAGGAAGTGGTGCTATGGGAATTGAAGCTGTCAGTAGGTACTGCGGTTATTGTGTCTTTGTTGAAAAGAATTTGTCCGCTCTTGAAATTATACATAAAAACACAGAAAAAGCAAAAATTTCAGATGATGTCAGAATTATTCGGAGTGATGCATTATCCTATCTTTCCGAAACAAAAGACGCATTTGATATTATTTTTCTTGACCCGCCTTACAATAAGGGTTTTATAAATCCGGTTTTAAGCATAATTGCTGAAAAAAAATTGCTTAATTTGGGTGGAGTCATTGTTTGTGAGACCGAGCTTAACGGCGAAACGGTTTCTCATACAGATTTTGAATGCATAAAACAGGCAAAATACGGAAAGACCATTATTTCTATATTTAAAAACGCCTGAATCTCGGAGTTGATTTTATGAATATCGCGGTTTACCCCGGAAGCTTTGACCCTTGCACTAACGGACACCTTGATATAATCAAGCGGGTTTCTGCTATCTTTGATAAGGTTATTGTTGCTGTTCTTTGTAATTCCGGTAAAACTCCGCTTTTTTCCGCGGATGAACGGGTTGAAATTTTGAAAAAAGCAACCGCTGATATCCCAAACATTGAAGTTGTAAGCTTCTCCGGACTTTTGGTTGACTTTTTAAAAGAACATAATGCAAAAATTGTTATTAAGGGTCTTCGTGCCGTTTCTGATTTTGAATATGAATTTCAGATGGCTCTTACAAACCGTAAGCTATGCGACAACATTGAGACCCTCTTTATTTCCGCAAGCACGGAATATATGTTCTTAAGTTCAAGCATTGTTAAAGAAATTGCATCTTATGACGGTGATTTATCAGGGCTTGTTCCATGTGAGCTTATTCCCGTCATAAAGTCGCGGTTTGGATTTTGTTAATAATTTAGATTTATATAGATACAGGAGGAATTTTTTATGGACGCTTTAGAATTGCTCGAGGAATTGGAAGATATAATTGATAAAGGTGTTGCTGTTCCCTTTTCGGGACGTTGTCTTTTAGATAAAGACGAACTTTTAGAAGTGCTCGCTGAAATCAAGCTTAAGCTTCCGGAAGATTTAAAACAGGCTAAATGGATTAAGGAAGAGAGAGAAAGAATTATTGCTGATGCAAAAACAGAAGCAAATAATCTTATCAAAACTGCTAATGACCAGATTATTGCCATGGTTGATGAAAACGAAATTACCAAAAAGGCAAAGGAGCAGGCAGGAGAAATTCTTGAACAAGCAAATTCACAGGCATTCTCAACAAAAACATCTTCTTATGAGTATGCTGATTATCTTCTCGAAAATGTTGAAAATGTTGTTGTTAACACTATCAAAGACCTTGAACAGTGTATCAATATCGTTAAAAGCAATCGTATGGATATGAAAAACAAATAAAAATATCCCCCGTAAAATGCGGGGGATATTTTTTATTATAATCTGAATCAGCAAATGTTTATTTATAATAAAACAGGTTGGATTTGTTTCCCATCAAGAGCATACTTTAGCGTTTCATCAATTTTTGACATATCCGCAATAAGAGAATTTTGCTTTTCTATGCAGTCATCCTGACCAAAGGGAACAAGATATATATTTTTCATATTAAGTAGAAATCCTATATTCTTCGCATTATTTCCGAGTCCGTCATTGGTTGATACAGCAATTATGACTGGGCGCTTATTTCTTAAATGAGATTTAACCGCAAGAGTTACAGAGGTATCAGCAATACCGTTTGCAATTTTTGCAATACTGTTACCTGTGCAGGGTGCAACAATCAGTGCATCAAGCATCTTTTTAGGTCCCAGGGGTTCCACTTCTCTTACTGTTTCCAAAACCTCGTGTCCCGTTAAGGTTTCAAGCCTCAATTTATGCTCACTGCATCTGCCAAATCGTGTATCTGTGCTTGCACTAATTTCCGACATAATTGGTATAATATCATAATCCTTTACCATCTTTTCAATTATAGGAAAAATTATGCCAAATGTGCAAAAAGACCCTGTCAATGCAAACCCGATTGTTTGTCGCTCCATTTTTTACACCTCCATTTCATTAATTATATTTTTTATTGTTTCTGCAACAAAATCTCCTGCTGTATCGGGTGCAACCTTTCCTGGCAGGGATAAAGCCCATATTGTTTTAATCTTAAGCTTTTCTGCTGTTTCAAAATCAACTCCGCCAGGTTTTGAGGCAAGGTCAATTATTATACTGCTTTTCTCTATCTTTTCAAGCTCGCTCCTGCCTAAAACCAAAAGTGGAACAGTATTAAAAATTACATTATAATTGCCGATTCGCTCTGCAAGTTCTTGAAAGAAAATACTTTGATAACCCATTGTCTGACAATATGCAATATCCCTATATTTTCTGACACACACCGTCACCTTTGCTCCAATTCCGGAGAGCATTTTAGAGAGAACCTTGCCTATTCTTCCGTTTCCTAAAATAAGACAATTACTTCCGTTTATAGTAAACGGAGTTTCGCGCATTGCAATTTCTATTGCACCTTCTGCTGTGGGGATTGCATTCAAAATCGCAAGCTCTTCTCTTTCTAAATAGTCTGTACAGCTAAATTCATTCCGCCTGATAAGATTTCTAAGTCTCTCATCAGCCTTTCCAACAAGCAGTGTTTGTGTTTTATCTAAATTTCTTATAATTTCTTCAATGCTTATATTATTTTCAGAATACGGTGTGTAGATATTTTTTCCATCAACTGTATACGGAAGCGGACAAACAATAATATCTGAATTATATACCGTTTCTCTTAAATCTCTGCAAATAATAATTTTATCTTTAAAATTCTCCACTACTTTTTCAAATCCATATATTTTTATATTTGGATATAATTCAGACAGCCTTTTTATAACTGTTGTCTGCCGTTTGTCACCGCCTATAAAACAAAGTTTTTTCATCCAGCACACCACCCTGAAAATATTATCTTTTTACATAATATGTCATAAATAATAATTTGTGTAATAATA
>JAZRTD010000030.1:0-3385 GCA_045651845.1 Clostridia bacterium
AGTACGGTTATTTAACCGTACTTTTTTTATTTAACACTCGTGTAAACATCTGCAACTTCAGTAATTGTCATAAATGCCCCGGGGTCAATCTCGTGGGCAATTTCTTTAACCCTTGGGATCTGAAACCTGTTTACAATAAAATATATGGCTGACTTTTCTTTCTTTGAATAGTGTCCTTTAGCAGGAATAAGCGTAACTCCGCTTGCATAGCCTGAGCTTAATGTGTTACAAATTTCGTCAGCTTTATCGGTTATAATCATTATGGCTTTTGAACGGTCAAAACCTTCAACTATAAAGTCAATGGTTTTAAGACCTGCAGCGTATGTCACAATGGAATAAAGGGGCAATATCCAACTGCCTAAAACAGCTCCGCTTATGACATAGAGAACAACATTATAAACCATAACAAATGTTCCTACGGTCACGCCGAGTTTTTTTGCAAATATGACTGACATTACTTCAACACCGTCAATTGCACCGCCAAGACGAATGGTGAGACCGCTTCCTATACCGGAAATAACTCCGCCAAACAGGGAACAAAGCAGCAAATCCTGACCTGCCAGAGGCGAAGAAAGGCTGACATCTATCGGGAGAACATCAGTTATTAAAAACGCCCCGAGAGAGTACATAGCAACAGTATAAAGTGAATACACCGTAAATGTTTTGCCTTGTTTTTTCAGTCCGTATAAAAACAGCGGAATGTTTATTAAAAGAAGATATATGGAAAGCGAAATAGGAGTAATTTGGGAAAGAAGCATTGATGTTCCGGAAATTCCGCTGTCGTATAGATTAACAGGAGAAAGAAAAACAGTTATACCGAATGCATTAATAAAGCCTGCAAAGGTTAACAAGATAAATTTTGATAATTTATATGTATGTGTTTTTTTGCTCATAAAAACTCCTCCTTATTGTCTATAATAGCATAATATGCAATTATGGTCAATAAAAAATCCACTTTTTAAAAAGTGGATTTTATTAAATTATTCTTCGGAAAACATATCCTTGCCAACACCGCAAAGAGGACAAGCAAAATCCTCAGGCAAATCTTCAAACTTTGTTCCTGGCGCAATTCCCATATCAGGCGCACCTTCTGCCTCGTCATAAATCCATCCGCAAGCATCACATACATATTTTTTCATTCTTTAAATCCTCCTCAAAATTTATTTAGATAACTCATCAGCAAGAACTGAAAGTTTAATTTTATTTTCTTCATTCATAGCAGAGAGAATAGAAACCTCTGTATCCAAATAGTTAAGATTTTTGCTCTTTTCAAGCATAGATTTCATTGTTTTTATTGCGTTTGGAGCCCAACTTCCGTTTTCGATAAATGCAACGGTTTTGTTCTGGAAATTCCGCTCGGTGAGGTGATTGATAAACTCACGCATAAAGGGGAAAATGTCTGCATTATAAGTGGTTGTTGCAAACACAATTTTGCTGTATCTAAAAGCATCTTCAACAGCCTCTGCCATATCGCATCTTGCAAGGTCAACAGTATTTACAGGAATAGAAACTTTTGAAGAAAGCTCGTTTTCGAGATATTTAACTGCCTTTTTAGTATTCCCGTACACGGAAGTATATACTATTAAAATCCCGTCATTTTCCGATTGATATGATGACCAGATGTTATATAAGTTTAAGTAATAGCCGAGATTTTCAGAAAGCACAGGACCGTGCAGGGGGCAGATAACCTTAATATCAAGAGATGAAGCCTTTTTAAGAACAGTTTGCACTTGCATTCCGTATTTGCCAACAATACCAAAATAATAACGCCTTGCCTCACAAGCCCAGTCTTCCTCTATATCAAGAGCGCCGAACTTTCCAAAAGCATCAGCTGAAAATAAGACTTTGTCCTCATTGTCATAGGCCATAATAACCTCAGGCCAATGCACCATTGGTGCAGTAATGAATGAAAGAGTATGTTTGCCAAAAGAGAATGTGTCTCCTTCGCCCACAACAATCCTTCTTTCCGTAAAGTCTGTTCCAAAGAAGTTATTCATCATATTAAAAGCTTTTAAAGATGAAATAATTGTTGCATTTGGATAGGTATTCATAAATTCCATAATGCTTGAAGAATGGTCAGGCTCCATATGGAGAACAACGAGATAATCAGGAGCTTTTCCTTTTAACTCGTTTGAAATGTTAGATAACCAGTCCTTTGCAAACCGCACATCAACACAGTCCATAACAGCAACTTTTTCGTCGTTTATCAAATAAGAGTTATATGCCATTCCGTTTGGAACAATATATTGTCCTTCAAATAAGTCTATGCTATGGTCATTGACACCAATATATTTAATATCATTTGTTATTTTCATAAACAGTTTCTCCTGAAATATATTATTTGAGTATATTTTATCATATTATTTCAGAAAAGACAATAGAAAAAATTTATGAAAAAAGAAATGACCCTTGACTGCTTTTAAAACCTGCAATCAAGGGTCATTTCTGTTCATTCTTGATATCTAACATCATTTGGTTATCCTCTCTTTCTACGGTCTGCCATATACCCAAATCATATTCCTTAAACTTATTGAATTTTTTTCTCAAGCGAGAACAGCTTTGTTTAGTATGTATTGTCGTATAAGGCGAAATAACTTATTTTAATGAAGGTTTTTAAAATTCAAACTAAACTGTATGGTTTAATCACCCCTTAAAGTTTGATGTATATATAAAGCGTAACGCCGCCGCGTTTATTCGATTTAAATGCTCTTTTGAAACTTCCCTCACCTTCACCTGTAAAGTTATATAATCTAACTTCTCATTGGACCGTACCTTCCTTTCCCTTTTCT
Organism: Clostridia bacterium; assembly: GCA_045651845.1. GTDB lineage: Bacteria > Bacillota > Clostridia > Monoglobales > Monoglobaceae > SIG454. The sequence continues at coordinate 2,790 of JAZRTD010000030.1, forward strand.
TGATTACAGTTTAGCATAGATTTTGAGTAAAATCAATTGACAAAATATCAAAACAAATTTTGGGTGTTTTGGCTAAATTGGAGAAAAGCAGAAAAAGGTATTTACAAGAGGCAAAATTATGTGATATAATAAATATGTTGGGCATTTAAAGACACTTTTTTATTTATAAGGATTAATGCTAAAAAATAGTTGACAAAGTTATATATCGGTGATATAATGTATACTCGTATCGGGGTGTAGCGCAGTTGGTAGCGCACTAGACTGGGGGTCTAGGGGCCGCAGGTTCAAGTCCTGTCACTCCGATGAAACTTAAAACCCTTGAAATTGCTGAAAAGTCAGTAGTTTCAAGGGTTTTTGTTGCTTTTATATTTTCTGATATATCTCAAAATATCCTGTTTTATTTTAAAAAGTGGTGTCAAATTGGTGTCAAATTATTTTAAAAACTAAAGTTATTTAATTTGTTTGCTGTTTCTTGTTTTCTTTCGCTTATGATGTGGGTATATATTTGCCTTGTCAAATTAATGTCTTTGTGTCCCATAAGCTCCTGGGCATCTTTTATATCTACACCTGCTTCGTATAACATCGTAGCAAATCCA
>JAZRTD010000031.1:0-3583 GCA_045651845.1 Clostridia bacterium
AACACAGGAGGAGCTTGAGCTCTCTCAACAGCACTATCGCATTAAGCAAGAGGAAGAAAAGAGTAAAACTCCCAAAAAAGCAACAAATAAATTTAACAATTATAAAGACACAAATGAAATTGATTATAATAAATATGCCGACCAAATTCTTTCGGACATGCTTGATGAATAGGAGGAAAAATTATGAAACTCTGTGACATATTTTGCGATAATATGATGTTACAAAGAGGCAGTGAAACGCTGATTTACGGTGAGGCTGACGCAAAAGGATATATTGAAATTATGGGTAAAACCATTGAATTTTCCGCTGAAAACGGCAAGTTTAAGGTTGTTCTTCCCGAACTTAAGGCAGGGGATAGCTTTGATATGACCATCAGTCTCGGGGAAGAGAAAAGGGTAATCAAAAACATCCTTGTTGGCGATGTTTTTGTTGCTGCAGGTCAGTCTAATATGGAAATGTGCGTTGCAGATACTTTTGAAACCGACACAAAAAGCAACCCCAATATCCGTTACTTCAGAGAAGGGACTGATTTTGACGGAAACGGAAATATGTCTGATTCAAGCCAAGGCTGGAGAATATGCGAAAAAGAGGACGCTTTAAGCTATTCAGCAGTTGCATATCATTTTGCACAGAGATTAAACGGCGAAACCGGTGTTCCTGTGGGAATAATTTCCTGTAATATGGGTTCATCAGGTATTCAGACCTGGGTTCCTGAAGAAATTACATCAAAGCCTGTTTTTGCACCAACAATGCGCCTTAAGCAGGATAAATATCAGCTTTATAAATTTAACCTTAACAATACCCTTTATTATAATAAGCTTTTAAAAATTGTCCCATATACTGCAAAGGGCGTTTTGTGGTACCAAGGAGAAAGCAATACACAAGTTGGCGAGGGCGTAAACTATTTAGGAATGCTTAAGGAGCTTATTACCCATTGGAGAAGCCTCTGGAATAAAGAATTACCATTTTATGTTGTTCAGCTTATGCCGTTTTTAACAAATCCTGACTACAATGACTGGGCACTGGTCAGAGATGCACAGCTTAAAGCATCAAAAACCATTCCGAATGTATATACTGTAACAATGTTTGAGGTTAAGGACTTGTTTGACATTCACCCGAAAAACAAACAGTGTGTGGGCGAGGCTCTTGCAAATGCAATTATGAATACTCTTTTCGGCCTTGAAGATATGGAATACTGCGGTCCTGTTGCCGAAAGCTGTAGCATAAGCGGTAATACAGTTGAGATTACCTTTAGCCACGCAAAGGGAATGTGGCTTGACCACACCTGGTTTGAAGACTTATATATTTATGATGAGGAAGGTATGAGTTACGAGGTTAACGGAAGAACTGCTGACTTTAAAATTGAAGGAAATAAGCTTATTGTAACGTGGGATGATGAGATAAATCCTATTGGAATAAAAATGGGATATTGGAATATTCCAAAGCATAAACTGAGAAACGACAGCGGATATCTCGCTTCGCCGTTTAATATGTTGTTCCCGAATTAATTATTGTCTTTGATTAATACGAAAATATTTAAATTATGGAGAAAAAGTAGATTATGGAATCAGCTTATGTTTTAGCCTCAAAGGAGCTTGAGGAAATAAGAAACGAAAACCGACAGATTTTGGAATACAGAAAACGGGAAACCGAAAAAATTGCCCCAAGACTTTCTGAAATTGACATAGAGCTTATGAAATGGGGAACCGCACTGCTTAAGAGTGTGTTAAACAAAGGTGAAAGCTTTGAAGAAGTTAAGCAAAAAATCCAGTCTCTTCAAGAGGAAAAAATTTCAATTTTAGAGAAAAACGGGTTTGCCTCTGACTATCTTGACGATATAGTAAGTTGCCAAAAATGCTCTGATACAGGCTTTGTTATGGGGCATCGCTGCGACTGCCTTAAAACCCTTATTGCAAAGCATATAGGGGCAAATGCCAACCTTTCCGAATATATGAAAAATCAAACCTTTGAGAATTTTGATTTTTCCCTTTTTGAAGATACTCAAAAGGACGGAAAGGTTATTCCCGTTGTTAAAATTATGCAAAAAGCCGTTCAAATTTGTATGGATTTTGCCGAAAATTTTAAGCGCGACAAAGGAAATATAATTTTAAGCGGAAACGCAGGAACGGGCAAAACATATCTTTCAAGCTGTGTTGCAAATTATGCTCTGGAAAAAGGTAATACTGTATATTACACAAGTGCCTATAAGCTTTTTGACACCCTTGAAGCCATTAAATTCGGCAAGGAAACAAGCGATGATGCACAGGACATAGCTAAATATATCTACGAGGTAGATTTGCTTATAATTGACGATTTGGGGACAGAATTTACCACCCAGTTTACAAGTGCCGCATTCTTTGATATTATAAACTCAAGACTTGTCAGCGGAAAAAGCACTCTTATTTCAACAAATCTGGATTTAGAGGGCATAAATAATCTTTATAGCCAGAGAGTTACCTCGAGAATTATGGGGGACTATAAGGCAATAACCCTTTACGGAAATGATGTTCGGCCCAAGCTGAAAAACAGATAGTAAGATTTTTTGTAAAAAAGCTTGACTTTTCGGTATGTTTCGTGATATAATGTACAAGTTGTGAAACCATGACACTGCTTTGGAGAGGTGGTCGAGATGGTTTAAGGCGCAGCATTGGAAATGCTGTGTACGTTAATAGCGTACCGTGGGTTCGAATCCCATCCTCTCCTCCATAGAAACCGAATGATTTAGATGACATATCTTTATCATTCGGTTTTTTATTTGATGTGAAGAAAATAATTTATCTTAAACTATTGAAAAGTTTCTTGAAAAGTGATATAATACTTATAAACTTAATAAACGGGAGCTTGTATTACAGGCTGAGAGGAAGGTGTGACCTTCGACCGAGAACCTGATTTGGATAATGCCAACGTAGGGATGCCTGATACATAGTGTTAGGAGGAACAAAGAACTTTATAGGAAGTTACCAAGTCGGTAGCTTCCTTTTTTGTTTGGCAAGGTTTGTTGTTAAGTTAATAAACAGCCGATAATTTACGGCAGAAAGAGGTAATTTATGTTAGGAAAATGTCTTGAAAGTGTTAAGGAGAAAACACCGCTTATTCACAACATCACGAACTATGTTACAGTTAATGATGTTGCCAATGCTCTGCTTGCATCAGGAGGAAGTCCTATTATGTCGGATGAACCCGATGATGTTGCAGATATTACATCTATCTGCGGAGGACTCAATATCAACATTGGAACACTGAACAAAAGAAGCATCGAAGCTATGTTTATTTCCGGGAAGAAGTCAAAAGACCTCGGGCACATTGTACTTCTTGACCCTGTAGGTGCAGGTGCAAGTAAACTCAGAACAGAAACTGCACTTAAAATTATGAACGAAATTAAGCCTGATGTAATTAGAGGGAACATATCTGAGGTTAAAACCCTTGCATTGGGTAGCGGAACAACCAAGGGTGTGGATGCAGATGTTGAAGATTTTGTAACAGAAGATAATCTTGATTCAATGGTCAAATTTGCAAAAGCATTTTCAAAAAAGTCGGGAGCAGTTATTGCAATAACTGGAGCCATAGATTTGGTGGCAGACA
>JAZRTD010000032.1:0-11716 GCA_045651845.1 Clostridia bacterium
TACAGTTTCATTATTTATATTGCCTAAGAATTTTTTAACCGTATCATATAAAACCTTGGTCTGTTTAGGATTCACCTGATAAAAGGACAGCGGTGAAATTTTAAACCTAAAGCTTCCTATATTATCATACATAAAATCCTGGCCCCAAAGAAGACGCATCTCTTTTCCCAAAACCACATTTGTTCGGTTTGGATTTATATTTTGCAAAATTCCCCAAAGCGGTACGCCGATGCTTTCAAGCCTTTGGATAAGTTCCTTTTTATGAGGGAGTTCGTCAGTCCTTGTGACAATGCAGACAAGGGTTTTCCCTCCGCCAGTACGGGTATAAATGTTTCGAATGTCACCGCTGTGGGTTTCCTCGTTATATCCCGAAATGCCGTATTCCCTCATAAAATCCTTTACGGCATTTAAAATCTTGACAGAATCTCCATTTTGAATTATGCAGGTGTCTGTGTCAATAACTCTGTGACTGTGACGGGCATAAAGTCCCGCACCTTTTTCGCTGACGGGAAACTGTGCCTTGTTGCGGTATAAGCATCTGTCCCCCCCAAGAACAGGGAGAATGTTGGTTTTAATTTTTCCAATGCGCTCAATGGCGTCTTTAACCTGATTGAATTTATATGAAATCTCTTCTTCATATGAAACATTACGGTAAGAACAGCCTCCGCACTGATAAAAATATTCACAGTCAGCCTTAATCCTGCTTTCCGACGGGTTTATAACCTCAATAAGTTTGCCTATGCAGTATGACTTGTTAACTTTTATAATGTGAGCCTTCACCGTTTCCCCTAAAAGAGCATAGGGAACAAAAACGGCAATGTTTTCACATCTGCCGACTCCGCTCCCATCATCTGTCATTCCTGTTATTTTTATTTCTACAATATCGTTTTTCTGCATGAATTCTCCTTAAAGTTCAAACCTTGCATTAAGAGCCTTTGTAAGAGTAATCTCGTCGGCATATTCAAGCTCTCCGCCAACAGGGATTCCGCTGGCAATACGGGTAACCTTTATGCCGAAAGGCTTTGCGAGTTTGGAGATATACATAGCCGTTGTCTCTCCCTCTAAGTTAGGGTTGGTGGCCATAATAAGCTCCTTTATTTCGCCTGTTGCAATTCTTCCCATAAGTTCCTTAATCCGTATATCGTCAGGACCGATATTTTCCATAGGGGAAATTGCCCCGTGAAGAACGTGATAAAGCCCCCTAAATTCGTTTGTCCTCTCCATTTGGAGAACATCTTTAGGGCTTTCAACAACACAAATAACGCTCCTGTCCCGCTGATTTCCCGAGCAGAGGGAACAAACCTCGTCCTCGGAGAAATTCTGACAAACGGAGCAATACCGTATCTTGGTTTTTGCCTCAAGAATTGCCTTTGCAAATTTATCTGCCTTTTCTTTGGGAAGATTAACCACGTGATAGGCAAGCCGTCTTGCGGTTTTACTTCCGATTCCGGGGAGCTTTTCAAACTCCTCAATAAGATTTTGCAAAGGGGTAACAAAATAGTCCATAATAACCCCACACCGAATAGTTTTATTTAAATAGAGTATAGCATAATTAAAAATTTTTTTCAACATTATTTTAAAACAATTGCGTATAATTTAAATATAAAAAGAAAAAATATTTAAAAAACAGAAAGGAAAATTTTATGAGAAATTCTAATGCACCCATAAGCTTCGGGGAAGCTCTTATTGCCAACAGCGAGGCAATGGATATATATTTAAGACTTCCAAAGCATAAGCAGGAGGAAATTGTTAATAATGCCGTAAATATAAATACAACTGACGAAATGAAATCTTATGTGGAGAGAATAATCGTAAAATAAAATAACCCCTTTTGGGGTTATTTTATTTTGCAGAAATATTGTTGACTAATTTGTAATATCCCCAATACATAGGGGAGTTTTCGGATTTTTCTTTATCCAGAGCCTTGATAAAGCCTTCGTAATCCTCAATTTTAAAATACCTGTGGTTAAGCTCCCAGGTGATTTCGTCTGCATTTTTAAGGACAGGCTTTTCGTATTTTATAACTTCATCAAATGGAAAAAGCTTACCGGGGCAAGCGGTTGCCTGAAAATCGGAGTGTCGTTTTATTTGAGCATTTTTGTAAATGCCTTTAAGATAAGATATAAGTTTTTGCCCTGATTCAAGCTGCTCTTTGGGCATTTCCTTGTCTTTCGACTCATAATTTCCCTCAAAGCAAATACCGACAGAAACAGCGTTCTTGCCAACAGTGTGGGCACCTACAGTATCAAGAGGGCGGCCCTCGTAAATACTTCCGTCTTTACGAATATAAAAATGATACCCAATCCCTGTCCAGCCGTTTTTAAGATGCTGGGAGTGTATACTTTTAACATCTCCGTTTCCTGCTCTGTGATGCAGAATTATGTAGCTTGTGGAGTTTCGCTTTGAAAAAGCTCCGCTCCAGGTGAAATTTGTTTTAATTATATTCATCTATTAACGTCTCCTTCGCGTTTTTCAATTGCTCTTGAGGCAACCTCAAGACCGTAGGTTAAAAAAGGCGGTATATCCACTCCCAAAATTACAAGGTTTTCGAGGATTGAACGGATTTCGTTTATAATAAAGGTTGCAAGAGTGAACCAGCCTAAAAATCTTGTAAAAGAAAGGTTAAGCCCGATTGTTGCTCCCATATTTTCAAAGGATAAGGCGATAAAAAATGCGAGAGCAATAACTATCCAGTATCCAACCTTTTTTATAATGCCTTTAAGACCTTTGTTGGAGTTTTCCGCATGATAAATTTTCGCCTTGATGATTCCCGTTATATAGTCAACAATATTAAGAATCATAAATGCGGCGAAAAGATACCAGAATTGACCGAATAATGAGGAGAACAGGGTTATTGTAAGTCCCCATAAAGAATTTATTTTGTTTAAGATTTTGTCCATAATGATTCTCCTTTAATAAACCAGATAATAGGTATTTTCGTCTTTAACCGCCGTTTCAAATTCCTGGGCGGTCATTTCAACAAGACGGTGATTGTTTATTTTGTTGGCGTTTTCGGCAGTTTTTGCAGTTTCAGCATAACCGCTCTTTGCGGCATAATCTGTGGGTGACGCAAGATATACCCAACCGTCGCTGAAAATATATGACTTATTCTCGTCCTGCCTGATGCAGATATCGCCGTTTTGGACAGATAATTTTTTCATCTCCTCCAAGGAAGACGCGCTGTAAATTTCAGTTGTTGCAATAGAGGGAATCTGTGAAACGGGAATTTTGCCGTTAATTAAAGTGGCAATATCTGTGCCGAGCATTGCAAGAAGGTCGGATAAAGCCTGAGCGGCAGTATTTTCACTCTCCTTTGCGGAGTCTGCATAAAGCCCTGCCTCGCTTGAAGCATTTTCAGCACGGTCCACAAACCCGCCCACACGGACAACCTCTTCGTAGTATTTTTCCCAAAGGTCAGGTGTGGGAACAGGCGGAACGCTTGCCTCTTTGTAAGCGCCGTCAGCAACAAAAATACAGACAAGCCCCGTGGAAATACGGGTATAGTTTTCCTCGGAATGATTAGTTCCGTAAACCCCCGCAAAAATTGGAGAGTTTTCAATTAGCACATCGTATGGAATAATACATTGATTATTTTCAAGAGGAACGGAAAAGGCCTTGCTGTCATTTGTAAAGACAGCAAATTTTGTAAGCTGTGACCAGTCATCTGACATAAAGTTGAAACGGCAGGTATAATAATTACTGTTTCCGCTGTATAAAGATGACGGTGCAACAAGTGTTAAGTTGTGATTTGAAACATTAAAATCAAAAATCATAGTTTAAAAGTCCTTTCTGCCCGCCCTAAAGCGAGCTATTGCATTAAAAAACAGTAAAATTAAATGTGTGGTTCTGTATGTAAGTTGAATAAAGGTCTTTGTTAGAGCTAAGATAAATTGTACCGTTGATATATAAAACAGAAACAGACCCCATAGTTCCTCCGATAGCCAGTGTTTCGTAATTTTCGTCATATCTTTGGGAATAACGCCACATAATTTTTTCAAACATTCCTGTCCAAAGATTAACGATTGCTATGTAATTGACCTCAGGGTCAGTTAAGATTAAATGAGAATATCCCGGACCCACATCAACTGAAAGAAACGGGGTGTCGGCATAAACGGTATCTTCTGACATAGTAAAGGTTTTGGAAATATTAACGATAGGGTGAGTGCCGAAATCAGCAATTTTTGAGGATGCAAGCCTTCTCTTATCGGTTATCACTCCGTTTTCAACCGTGGCGAGAAGAACATAGGACTGTTTGTTGTCAGGCAAGGAAGAACTGCAAAGGGGAATATTCTGACGGACAATATCATTGTAAATGTAAACATAAGAAAGAGCGGTTGAAGAAACGGGAAGAATTTCGTCAGAAATAATTATATAGCTTCCGTCAGACATAATAACTGTGCCCGGGCAGATTTTAACAGCGTTTTTATTGTCATTTGCCCAGATAACCTCACAGCGCATGTCGGCGATTGTAACCCCGCTCCCTGCCACGCTTGAAAGAATTTCATTGGGGGATGAAGGCAAAACCCCCTGCCCTGTTATTAACGATAAAGCCTCGTTAATATCAACATTTGAATATGCTGTATCAGTTTTGAATTTACTTATAAATGCCATTTATTTGACCTCCTTAAGAGTTGGATTTTCTGTATTGTCAAGGTTGTCGCGGTTTATTGTGACCGATGAAAACTGACAGGGTACAGAAAAAATCTTATTGTTTAGTGTATATTGAAGTCTGACGAAATCGCCGAGACGGTAATCCTTTAAAAAAACAAGATTTCGTGATTTTGCGGAAAAATTCTTATTAATGGAGTAATCAGCAAGGGCGTTTAGGGCGTCCTCGTAATTCTCCTTGCGGGAAATGTGATACCACTTGTATTTGTCGGAAACGGAGGAATCGGGAACATAAACATAAAAATCATCAGGCGGGTTTAATTCCTTTTTCCATTCCCCGTCTGTTGAGTCACAGTATATGTATTCCCCGTCTTTCCAGGTAATACCGAAACGGGTGTATGATGAATCAGTATTAACGGCGTAATATGTGGCATAATTCCCTTCATTGTTGTTGTAAATTTTAGGATTGTTTGAGATAGGGTCCCATTGCCCCATATATTTAATTCTTTTTTTAAAACAAAATGAGTTTGAAAGGTCAAGAATATCTCCATCTAAGGTAAGCGTATGAAGGGTACAGTCGTTTTCGGAAACATAAAAATCCAGATTGTTTCCAACAAGAATATCAAGATAAAAACGGTTATCTGAGTGAGAAAAACGAACTTTATGCCCTGAAAATGAGGTATCAAGGCAAGAGATTAAAGTGTCGGAAAGAACAGTGACCTCGTCGGTCTGAACGGAATACTCATTGTTAATGACGGGGAGGTCACCTAAAGCGATGTCACACCCCTTTGAAACAGATAAAAGCTCACGAACACAATCGGAAACTGTTCCCGAAAAGCTTGTTGGGGGAACAATCATTTTCGTTAAAAGCCAGGAAAGGGAACGGCAGTAAACCGTGAAATCGTCTTTTAATTCATAGCCGACAATAATGTCCTGAAAATTGTTATCGTCCTCTAAAAAAAGATACTGGTTATCAGTTATAAGGCCTATAAGTGCGTCATCTTTTTCAAGATGAAATTCACAGGTGCCAACGCCGTTCCACAAAGCATCACGGTACGAGGAAATGATTTTATCAGTAAAACCCAGTTCATTTCCCTCAAAATCATAAAGATAAAGCACCATCAGTATACCCCCTCAACATATTGATTGTCATAAGTTATAGAGGCGGAAAGGGTATTTCCCGGGCTGAGATTATTGAGAATAATTCTGTTTTCCCCCGGCTCAAGGTAGAAATTATCAAGACTGGAGTCTTCCGTACGGGTGTTTAAAAGGTTAGTCCCAAGACTGCTCTTAATGTATCGCCTCTTAAGGTCGGAGCGCTGATTGAAGCAAAAGGTTATAACCTCGCCGTCGGAGAGCTTGTGGGTGATTGCAAATCTTTGAAGAACATTATCGGGGTTTTTAGGGTCGACCCTCAAAAGCTCAATACCGCGGTTATCCTCTGCTGTGCCTGATGAATAAACGGTAAGAGTCGGGTAAACACGGCTGTCTCCTGAATTTATAAGAGTAACATCGTTGCTGTTTGTTCCCCATATTAAGGGTGTGTCCAAATTCCAGCTTTTAGTTTTGCTGTCATATCTGATATTTTTGACAGTTTCATAACAAGCCTTAAGAATTGGATAAGTGTCGGAAAAATAAGGATTGTCGCAAATGAATTGAACAACAAATGAACGAAGGGCCGTTCCGCGGGGAACAAAAGAATCAACAAAAATCTGATTAACCTCAATCCGCCTTGCCCCGTTTTTAAATTCCGTGTAAAGAGTACCGCCCTTTGAAAAAATACGGTAAATATCCGAGGAAATTTTGGAAACATCTCCTGAAACAATGTCAAACACCATAGAAATTGTCCGAGGGGTGAAGCTTGAGGATATGGTTGTCTGTCCGTCAAAATCAATGTAGTTTCTGGTCTGATAATTTTTATCGGGAGTTCCAAGCCCCTGTATTTCGCTTACAGCCAGATTGGAGGAACCCTCGCCTGAAAAAGAAAGAGTTCCAAGTTCGTTTTGGAATGTAATATGTGACATACTTATTGCCCCCTTAACTTTGCCTGTTGAGTTGCGTTTTTCCAGGCAGTAATTTGCTCAAAAGTCGACTCTTTTGATGAGCCTACATTAAAGGATTGGTTATAGGTAACATTAGACGGTGTATGACTTACTCCGCCTCTAAGTTCAAAAACATAAGACGGAGCGGAAAGACTGGCATTGAATTGAGAAATCATATTGCGAATGTTTTCCAGATAACCGTCAAGCTTACTGACAAAAGCTGTGCCGAAATTATCTGCGGAGATTGTTCCGCTGACGGTAAAGTTTTCGGGGATTTCAAAGCCAAGCCTTGTAAGCTCGGACTTCATATAAGAAGCAGTATCAGAAACCGCATTCTTAAAATCCTCTGCAAAAAGCTCGGAAGAAAGCTTTTTGGTAAGCATCTGATTTTGTAAATATCCGTTTATGGCATTTTTAAAATCTTTGTCAGAGGACTTTAAAATAACATCGGAAAATCTTGTTCCGTCTTCAACGGATAAATCGGATAAAACAGAGAGGAACTCTTTGCTGACAGATGAATCAAAACCACTGTCTTTAATTCTTTCCTTAACGGCAAGAATAGAGTTATAGTAGTCCATAAGCTCTTGATTTGTCTTGGAGTAATCATTGAGCATATCATAGGAAAGAAGTCCGCCGTTCTCTCCTCCGCCATACACGTTGAAGTGAAAGAATTTACTGTTTTTGTGGTCGGAAAGTTTATTTTCAAAGTTCTGCTGACTTTTAAGAACTTCTTCGATACTGTTCTCCGCAGTCTCAGCAATCCCCTTATATATTTCGGTTATTTCGGTCTTTAAAGCCTTTATGATTTCCTTTTCTTGTGCGGCAAGAGCCTTAAGGGAAGAAATGTAGCTTTGATTTGCATTTTTCTGTAATTTTAAAATCTCTTCATTCTTAAGCTTTTCAAGCTCAATATCGTCTTCTGCCGCATCCATTTTCTCGGCATAACTTTGCCGTATTTTTTCAGCATTAGCGGCGCGTTGAGCAGCCTCAGCCCGCCGCTTCTCCTGCTCGTAAAGCTTTTGATATTTAAATAAATCATCACTGCTGTAAGCCAAAAAATCAACTCCTTAAAATATTTTAGAAATTTCCGAGGACATATCAGATGATGCCAACGGAATACGGTAAAGCCTTTTCTGTTTACGGAGGAACCGTTTATAGTCAGGGTCTTTAATAGTGGAAAGGTCAACACTTCTTATACCGATAATATCGGTAAACTTGCAGTTGTTAAGAGCATAAAAAAGTGCTAAAAACCTCCACCAATGAAGTCGGGCGGAGGATAAATCAATACCGTATTGTGATAAAAATGCGGCATAAATAAGTCCGCCGTCATAAATAAAAGAAAATGCGGGAGTGGTGTTACCGCCATTCCCCTCCCCTTTGGGGAGAGGGGATAAAAAGCCTGAAAGAGCTGATAGTGCATCCTCAAGAGATGGCGGTAAGGTTGGAGAAATAAAAGCAAGAGAGAAAAAATTTATTATCTTATCAGCGCTTGATAAGATGTTGTCGGAAAGAATGTTCTGAATTTCAATCCAGACTCTGAAATCTGTATTTATGGGATAATCCTCTCCGCAAACTGAAACGGAGTCAGGAAGAGGATGAGTCAGAAAATTTATCATACAGCATTAAATGAACAGGTTTCCCAATTATCTGAGGTAGTTGCACTGCCTGAAGTTCTCTTTCCGTTGGCGCGGAAAGTACCGCTGTAATCATAAGCGCTTGCATCACTGCCTTCTTTGTCAGGGATAACAGACCACTGACGGAGGGAAGCGGTGCATTCGCTGTTAGGGTTATCGCTTATATCAACAAAAACTATATCAACAAGAGCCTTGTCGCCAACTTGCTCATTGTCTGTAATATCAACAATAATAGAATGAGCGTCGTTTTCATTGTCGTAGTCAAAGCTGTATGAAATTGACGGAGCATAGCTGATAACATCATTTCTTTCAAAATCCTCGTCAATGTACTGACGGGAGTAATTAACAGGATTTTTGCTTACTGAAAATTCAGTAAAATTTTTAAGTCTGTGATAGGTGGCGCCATTTGTGCTTGAAACGGCAAGAAAAGCAAGCTTTTCACTTCTTTTAAGTTTACTCATAAAAACAAAACCTTTCTGTCCGCAAATCTTGATTAAAGCTCCGTATGCGGACTGCTACGGAAAAAATTAAGAATATAAAAAACGGCAGACAATCTCATATTCGGAGAAAGAAGGGGATGAACTTTTGATTTCACCGCTTTTTAAAATTGAAAGAGAAAGGGGAGAAAAATTTTCTCCCAAAGAGGGCAGAGCGGAAGGGGAGTCAACCGACTCCACCCAGGAAGAAAAGGAAGAATAAAAATCGGAAAAGTTAAAACGGGGGTCAAAAGGCTCTCTTAAAACAAGCCTTATAATCGACTGATAAACCGCCCCGCCGTCTGTGTATGACCTAAAAACAGGGTTTTCCGCAACAGCAGTTAAACTGCAAGCATCGGAAGACGGAGCGAGATAGTTTTGATTAAGCTTTTTTTCTGACAGAGCAGGGCAAAGCTTAAAAAATTCTGTAAGAATATCAAGAAACATAAAATTTCCCCCTTAAGAACAAATAATTTTAAGATGCGGAGCCGTGCCGAATGTATTTTTGGAAAAGCCTGTAACCCTGAAACAAAGAGAAGTGTCAGGCTCTAAAGAATCGCTCTTCCCTATAAGAACATAGTCCCCAACGGATATGTCTGTTTTTGCGTGGTCAGGTATTCTTATAACAGCACGGTTTGATATGGAAAATTCAGCCGGAGAAACCGAAGACTCCGCAGAGCGGAAAACATAAGCACAGGGAAAAAACGAACGGCTCCAGTTTTGGGATTTTTCGTCATAATGATAAAGAACCGCGCAGGAGTTAGTAAGCATTAAAATTCCCCCTTAAAAAGAAGGTCGCTGTCACCAAGATAAAGGTTGAGAATTTCGGAAAGCTCAAGCTTTAAAGCGGACTCGTCGTAAGAAACGGAATAACCGTCTGTGTTTTCGGATTTAATACCGTTTCTTATGGAAAGACGCATAAAAACCTCGGCGATTTCGCAAAGAGCTAAGGACGCCTTTTCCTCGTATTCGGGAGGAACAGGGCGGTTATCGGTAGCCAGAGCAAAATAAGCCTTTGCCTTGAGCTTAAAACGGTTAAAAAGTTCAGGAGGAATTAAATTTCCTCCAAAAGCTGATTTATAAAAGCCGTAATCCATAATTTAGGCCTCAACAGATGGGAAGTAAGCCAGAACAACCTTAGATGCATTTGAGAGAGCGACAGTATAGAACTTGTCGGCAGAAATTGCAGTTGACCTTGAAAGAGTGTTTCTTTCAGTTTCAACATTGGTGTCGCGTTTTAAGTAAATTGTAAGTGCAGGAGCGTCGTCGCTGTCACCATCTTCCTGAAGCTTGACGATAGGATTTATGTAGCAGTCTGTCTGAGCATCAAGCTTAACCTTTTTCGACATAACAATATGAATGTTTGCAATCATACCCACTTCGCCGTATAAAACAGTGTCGCAGTTGTATTTGTCAGCAGAAATGAAAAGCTCATTTTTACGGAGCTGAGTCATCTGCTTTGGATGAACAAACATAACCTTTTCAGAATTAAGCTCTTCTTCAAAAAGGTCAACCGCGTCAACGATATCGTTGTAGTTTATAGCATTGTCTGATTCATATTTGAGTGTGGCAGATAAAAGAGCCTCCATAGCGTCAGCATCAACCTTTGAGGCAATTGCTTTTGCAATCTGAGTGTTGGCCTCGCCAACAGGGTTGCCGTAACCGGCTAAAACAACCTCGTCAGTAAGCTCAACAGCCTTCATAGCCTTTCTTATAGTAACAGTTGTTGATGTTGCTGTAAGAGTCTGAGTCTCGGCAGTTTCGCCCTCGCCCACGAATTCAGCATCACCGATGTATGCGTACTGGGGAACAGTAATTGTATCCCCCGGAACACCAACTAAAGTGTCGTCAACCTTGGCAAAAGGAGTTACAACAATTTTATTTTCGATTTTGGCAGAAATCATATCCGCCATAACTTCAGGATTGATAATATCTGCAATAGTAGTTTTTGCCATAATATAAAATACCTCTTTTCTTAATTTTTAGCCTTTAAGGCTTTTGTATAAAGCAGGATTTTTGGAAAAAAGCTTAACTCTGTCAGAATATGACATATTGTCAAAATCTTTTTTCGTAATTTCAGCGGAAGCCTTAGGTCTGCGGGTGAATTTCGGAGCAGAGCTGTCATCGAAAAGGAAAGGATTTTCCTGACGGATAGCGTCAATCTGTTCTGAAAGACCCGTGATTTCGCCGTTCTCAAAAGAAACGGAAGAAAAATCAATAAGCGCCTTTAAAACTTCCGGGTTTTTAGCATCGGTATCGGAAAGAATTTCTGAAACAGCCTGATTAAATCTAAATTCCTCAAGCTGATTTTGTCCCTCGCTTAAGCCTCTTTCGTATTCAGCTAAAAGAGCAGTTTCAATTTCTGAAAGCAAGGTCAAAGAAGTCTCCTCCGAAAGACCGAGATTTGTTAATGTTTCAATATTCATATAGACTCCTCCAAAGATTTAAGAGTAGATTTTGCGGTTATTTCGTCTTCCCCGAAATACCACATACGGAATTCGTGAGGAAGAAGAATACCAGAGTTGAGAAGCTGAAGCCTTTCCTGAAACTCTGTTTTTCTGTCAGCAACAATACTGTCATCAAAGCCGAATGAAACGGAGTATTCCCCTAAAGGAGCAAGTCCGTAGAGGGAAACAAATCTGTCAAGACAAGAAATGAGGTCGGAAAGAGCATTTTTAAATGCAATCTGAATGTCACAAACGGTTGCATAGCTTCTCTGTTTTGAAGCACGGATTTCTTCAGCAGTTCTGTCTTTTAAAGTCTCGTCGGAAATTGTGCCGAATGAAAGACCGCAACAGAATTCAATTTTCTTAAGAATTCCGTTAAGCCCCCTTAAAATGCTTTCATCCCGAAGAGACGGAGACCAGTCGTGGAAAAGGTTTTCGTCAGCGGAAACAGTCCTGTAAAGCCTCTTATCGGGGATAACAGGATTTCCGTTTTTATCACGGGTAAAAGC
>JAZRTD010000033.1:0-2071 GCA_045651845.1 Clostridia bacterium
AGGTTTAAGCCGTAAACGCATAACGGTTTTCGCAGGACATTATGGAAGCGGAAAAACCAACATCGCAATAAATTATGCGCTTATGCTGTCAAAGGTTTGCGAAAAGGTATCAATAGCCGATTTAGATATTGTTAATCCGTATTTTCGAACAAAGGATTCCTATAAAGCCCTCGAAGATGCGGGAATAAGGCTTATTTCATCGGAATACGCCAACACAAATGTTGACACTCCTGCCCTCCCTGCTGAGGTCTATTCTGTGTTTGAGGACAAATCCTTGTCGGCAGTTATAGATGTGGGCGGAGACGACAGAGGAGCCTTGGCTCTTGGCAGATATGTCCCTTATATAACAGGCGAAAATGATTATGAAATGCTCTTTGTTATAAATAAATACAGATTTTTAACAAAGGATGCAAAGTCAACAGTTGAGGTTATGCGGGAAATTGAAAGTGCGGCAGGCATTAAATTTACAGGGATTGTCAACAACTCAAACCTTGGCGAAGAAACAACCCTGGAAACGGTTTTAAGCTCTGTTTCTTATGCCAATGAAGTTTCAGAGTTAACAGGACTCCCGATAAAAATGACAACAGTTAAAAAATCCCTTGAGGATGAGCTAAAAGGCAAAATAAATAATATTGTTCCACTTGACCTTTATGTAAGGCAATCGTGGCTTAAGGAGGAAAAATAATGGCAAAGGTTACATTTAATGAGAATTTATGTAAAGGCTGCGGACTTTGCGTCACAGCGTGTCCGAAGAAAATAGTAGCATTAAAAGATACATTGAATGCAAAAGGTTACAGCCCTGCAGGGGTAACAAATCCTGACGAATGTATTGGCTGTGCATTTTGTGCGACTATGTGTCCCGACTGCGTTATCACAGTCGAGAAATAGGTGAAATTTGAGATAAACACGAGCAGGCTTCACGACTCGGCGTATTCGGAATACGCCTTCGCACTTGCCTGTCGGTTTCTCATCAAATTTTTCGATATTTCTTCCGAAACACAATGGGAGAAATGCTTAAAACAAATTTTATAAGGAGAATAATAAAATGAGTGAAAAAGTTTTAATGAAAGGTAATGAAGCTTTGGCGGAAGCGGCTATTATGGCTGGCTGCCATCATTACTTTGGTTATCCTATCACCCCTCAGACAGAAGTTGCGGCTTATATGTCAAAAAGACTTCCTAAAATTGAGGGCGGTGTATTTTTACAGGCAGAAAGTGAAGTTGCTGCAATAAATATGGTTATGGGTGTTGCTGCAACAGGAAAAAGAGTTATGACATCATCTTCAAGCCCCGGTGTTTCTTTAAAGAGCGAGGGTATTTCCTACATAGCAGGTTGCGACCTTCCCGCTTTAATAGTAAATGTTCAGCGTGGCGGCCCTGGTCTTGGCGGTATTCAGCCAAGTCAGTCTGACTATACTCAGGCAACAAAAGGTCCGGGACACGGGGATTTCAGAATGATTGTTTTAGCTCCTGCTTCCGTTCAGGAAATGGTTGATATGACATTTAAAGGCTTTGAGCTTGCTGATAAGTACCAGATGCCTGCAATGCTTTTAGCAGACGGAACAATGGGCCAGATGATGGAGCCTGTTTCTCTTGACGCCGGCGAAGTTAAGAAGTATGACAAGCCTTGGGCGCTTACAGGAACAAAGGGCGAGAGAAAGCCAAACATCGTAAACTCTCTCTTCTTAAAGCCTGATGAACTTGAAAAGGTTAACTTTGAAAGATATGAGCGTTATGCGAAGATAGAAAAGGAAGAGGCTCTTTGGGAAGAATATAAAATGGAAGATGCCGAAATTTGTATTGTTGCTTTCGGTGTTGCTGCAAGAGTTTCAAAGAATGCAATTGATGCTGCAAGAGAAAAAGGCGTTAAGGTTGGTATGATAAGACCGATTACTCTTTGGCCTTTCCCTAAAGACGCACTTTTAAAGGCCGCTGACAAGGTTGATAAATTTATTTCAGTTGAGCTTAATATGGGACAGATGAAGGATGATGTTGAGCTTGCAATCCGTTGTAAAAAGGAAGTTCTTCTTTGCAACAGAACAGGCGGAATGATTCCGACAGTTGAGAATGTT
>JAZRTD010000034.1:0-10948 GCA_045651845.1 Clostridia bacterium
TTATTTTCTATTTCCCGACGGTGGCCGGCTTCGTCTGCACCCTCAAGATGAACATATACGAAATCTGCACCCTTTCTCAGTGCACTGATTGCTGCCTCTGCTTTTCCGTCAAAGTTTGTTGTAACGGTTCCCGTTGCTCCCTCAACATCAACAACCTCAAGACCTGCACATTTACCTATTCCCTTGATCAGGTCAACAGCAGAAATAACTGCGCCCTTAAGACCGAACTTATTTTCATAAAGATCAAGGTCAGGCTTTGTTCCGTTGCCCCAAATCCAGATAGAGTTGGCAGGGTGAAGACCTCTTTTTATTCTGTCAAGATTTACGGGGTGGTTTTTAAGTATTTCGTGACTCTTTTTCATAAGGTTTAAAATAACCTGATTTTCAGGAAGATATTCACGGATTTTTCTGTCCGAAATATCGTGGGGCGGTGTCAGAGAAAAGTTGTTTTCCCTGTTGTGCCATACTAAAAGATGGCGATAGCTTATACCGCTGAAAAATTCATATTCGTCGGTTTTAAGTCCCTTATTGACAGCCTCTATGAGAAGCCTTGCCTCGTTAGTGGTAATCTCATCGGAACTGTAATCAACCATAGTTTTGTCCTCATAATTTTCCTCGTCGGAAAGAGTAACAAGGTTTGTTCTGAAGGTTGTGTCAGTAAGCTCAAGATGGACGTTCATACTCATAGCCTCAAGCGGGGAACGACCCGTGTAATACACCTGCGGGTCATAGCCGAAAACAGCGAGGTTTGCAACATCGCTTCCCGGAGGAAGATTGTCAGGAACAGTTTTCGCCATTCCCAGCTCTCCCATAGACGCAAGACGGTCAATATTTGGTTTGTTCGCTGCCTCCAAAGGGGTTTTTCCTGAAAGCTCAGGAACAGGCGTATCTGCCGCGCCGTCGCACAAAACAACAATATATTTCATAGTAATCCAGCCTTTCAGATATGCCCCTTTTTAATATTGCTTAAAGGGTCATATTTTATACAAATCTAATCAATGAATATTATAATTGAAATCCATTGATTTGTCAATTTTTTTATAGAATTTGGCAGGGAAATTTAATAAGAAAATTTGCACAAAAAATGTTGCATTTTGAACAAATAAGTGTTATAATGATAGTGTATATTAGTGTAATTATGCCCGGGAGGTTAAAAATATGCAAAACAGAATTTTTCAAAATACCTGCAATCAGCTGAGAAAGGAAATTGACCGCCGTATCGGAATTATGGACGAAAACGGTGCTGTTATCGCCTGCAGTGATGAAATGAAAATCGGGCAGGTTAATGACCAGGTGGCAAGTATATGTTTAGGCAGTGAGGCAAAAGCTTCGTATGGCTATACATATAAAAAGATTGAAACCTACAATAAAATCGAATATTTTGTATTCTGTGAGGGTGAAGATGAACTTGCGAGATGCTATTGCGCAATTCTCGGAACTCATTTTACAACTCTTAAACAGTATTATGACGAGAAGTATGATAAAAACAGTTTCGTGAAAAATATCATTCTGGATAACGTTCTTCCGGGGGATATTATGTACAGAAGCCGTGAGCTTCGGTTAAGCCTTGAAGCAAAGCGTCACGTGTTCCTTATAAGATGTCATAAGAATTCGGATGTGTCTATTGCTGACATTCTTTTGGGAATGTTCCCTGACAAAATAAAGGATTTCATAATCAGGATTGATGACAGGGATGTGGCTGTTGTCAGGGAAGAGCGGGAAGATGAAAATGTTGATGTTATGCAGATTGCCAATGAAATAAGAGATACCATCGGTGTTGAGGGTATGGTTAAGGTTTCGGTTGGTGTTTCAACTCTTGCTGAAAATATTCAGGAACTTTCAAAGGCATACAGAGAGGCGAGAATTGCCCTTGAGGTTGGTAAAGTTTTCGACACAGAAAAGAATGTTATAAGCTATGATAATCTCGGCATCGGCAGACTTATTTATCAGCTTCCCACAACTCTTTGCGAGCTTTTTCTAAATGAGGTTTTAAAGAAAGAATCGATTGATGTTATGGACAGTGAAACAATTTATAGCATTCAGAAATTCTTTGAAAATAACCTTAATGTTTCCGAGACATCAAGAAAGCTTTTTGTTCACAGAAACACATTGGTATACAGACTTGATAAAATCAAAAAACTTACGGGGATTGACCTCCGCGAGTTTGATGATGCCATAACCTTTAAGGTTGCAATGATGGTTAATAAATATCTTAAATCCCAGAACAACGAGCTTTAATCCGGAGTATAAAAATGATTGAATTTAAGAATGTTACAAAGATATATGATGAGAGTGAGGTTCTTGCTCTTTCAGATGTATCTTTTAAGGTTAATAAAGGTGAATTTGTTTTTCTTGTAGGTCCGTCAGGCGCAGGGAAATCCACGCTGACAGAGCTTATCATAAAAGAGGAGCAGATGACAAGCGGAGAAATTATCGTAAACGGGCTTGAACTTTCCAAGCTTCCCAATAAGAAAATCCCGTATCTTAGAAGAAATATAGGTATGGTTTTTCAGGATTTCAGATTGCTCCCCGGCAGAACTGTTTATGAAAATGTTGCGTTTGCAATGCAGGTTACAGGGGCTTCAGGAAGAGCGATTAAACGTAATGTTCCCAGCGTTTTGAGTATGGTTGGACTTTCTCATAAGGCTGAAATGACACCTGACCAGCTGTCAGGCGGAGAACAGCAGAGAGTGTCCCTTGCAAGGGCGATGGTTAACCGTCCCCCCATTATAATTGCGGACGAGCCTACGGGAAATCTTGACCCGGATAATGCACAGGAAATTATGAATTTGCTTGATGAAATAAATAAAAAGGGAACAACAATGATTGTTGCAACCCATGCGAAAAATTTTGTTGACGATATGCAAAAGCGTGTTCTTGCAATAGAACACGGCAAGCTTGTCCGTGACCAGGAAAAAGGAGTGTACGGATATGAAGCCTAGGGATTTTAAATACTTTTTGAGAAGCGGAATTTCAGGCATTATGTCCAACGGACTTATGAGTCTTGCCTCTGTTTCAATTGTTATTGCATCGTTGTTTATCTTAGGTATATTCATTATTCTTGGGGTGAACTTAACGGAAATAAGCGGGCAGATTGAAGAGCAGTGCCAGATAAATGTGTTTGTTCCCCATAATGCAACAGATGCACAGTTTAAGGCCGTGGGAGAAAAACTGGAAAAGCTTGAAAATGTTACAAACGTCAGATATTATACTAAAGAGGAACGATACAGCGATTATAAAAACAAAAGATATAAAGATGATGCGGATGCTATCGCTGTGTTTGAAAATGATAACCCTTTAAGGGATTCTTGTGTTTTAAGTCTTGATGATCCAAAGAATGCGGCGAAAGTTATTAAAGCGGCAGGGAAAGTTGAAGGGGTTGAAGAGGTTAAAAACAGCCTTGATTTAATAAACAAGGTTGTATCCATAACAGGGATGATAAGAACTGCAACAATCTGGCTTGTTTTGCTTTTGCTTGTTATTGCAATATTTATTATTTCAAATACCATAAAAATCGGTTTGTTTGCAAGACGCAAGGAAATCAACATAATGAAATATGTTGGTGCAACAAACTGGTTTATAAGATGGCCGTTTATCGTTGAGGGTATGCTTTTAGGCTTTATCGGGTCATTGTTTTCATCAACATTGGTTTTAATGGCTTATGAGGCGGTTTATCCGAAAATGGCTGGATTTTTTAATTCCTTGACCATTGTGCCCTTGTCAGGGGTTTATGACTATATAGTATGGTGGTTTATGGGAATAGGAATCTTTATTGGAATGGTTGGCAGTTACACTTCAATCAGAAAATACCTCAAAGTATAAAATTAGGAAGGTGTATTAATGAACAAAGCTGTTGTCAGGGCCATAGCCCTAATTATTGCAGTTATCTTGGTTTTTGGTATTGTTGCATTGGGCGTAAGCTATGTCTTTGCAGCAAATGAACAGGCACAGATAGATGCATCAAATGAGAGAATTAAAAAAGAAACCGAGAAAATAAATAATATTAAGGGACAGCAGAAGCTTACTGCTGAAAGTCTTGAGGCTCTTAAGAAAGAAACTGTTGGAATTCAGGCGCAGATTGATGCGAAAAATGCTGAGCTTGCCAAGACGATGGAAAAACTTAATAAAGCCCAGAAAGACCTTGAGGATGCTAAAAGAAAATCAGAGGAACAGTACGAAGCTTATAAGGAACGCTTTCGTGTAATGTGCGAGGAAGGCTCTGCTTCATATATTGCAATGATTTTTTCGTCGGACAGCTTTATGGATTTCATAAATAATATTGAAATTGCTAAAGAAATTTCCGCTTATGACAAAAAGATATATGACGAAATGAAAGAATCGGAGCGGAAGATAAGCGAAATCAAGGCGGAAATTGAGGCGACCAAAGAAAAACAGGTTGAAGAAAAGGCTGTGCTTGACGGACAGAAAAACAATCTTGCGGCAAAGCAGGCGGAGCTTGAAAAGGCTAAAAAAGCCCTTCAGTCCGATGCGGCGGCAGCACAGAAAATAATAGACGAAGAGTATAGGAAACAGGCGGCACTTAAAGCGCAGATGTCAGGTCAGCTCAGTAAATCTGGGGACGGCTCTGTGTTCTCAGGAATGTTTGTCTGGCCAACTCCAAGCTGCACCTATATAACCTCCCATTTTGCTCCCCAGAGAGTAAATCCTGTTACGGGGAAATTAAGACCGCATACAGGAACCGATATCGGCGCTCAATACGGTGCGCAGATTATTGCGGCGGCAGGCGGAACGGTTAAATTTGCAGGGTGGAACGGAGGATACGGAAACTGTGCCATAATCGACCATGGCGGCGGTGTTTCAACTCTTTATGCACATATGAGTTCCTTGAGTGTGTCAGTTGGGCAGACGGTGCCTGCAGGTGGGCAGGTCGGCAGAGTCGGGTCCACGGGGAATTCAACGGGACCGCACCTCCATTTTGAAGTGCTTATAAATGGAAGCGCAGTCAACCCTATGCAGTATTTTTAAAATTAAACAGCATATACTTAAATAGAGCGTGTTGGGAAAACCTCACACCCGCTCTATTTGCTTTTGATAAGGTGGGTAATTATGGATTTTGAAGAAAAAAAGGAAAGAGAAGAAATTTCCGGGCAAACCGATGCAAGTTCACCTGATATGTGGAATATAGAATGTGCCGGGCTTGAGGAAGAAATTAAAAAAGATAATAAAATAAAGAAGTCAACAACGGCGTTGATTGTTGCTATATCTATTCTTGTAACCCTTTGCCTTTCGGTAGTGGGGACTGTTGTTGTTATGAACAGAATTGGCTATAATGCGCTGGGATTAAGCTATGAAAACTGGAACAGACTCAGATGGGGATTTTCAGTGGTTGATGATATGTATTATGAAGAAATTGATGAAAATGAGCTTGTTGACGGAGCGTTAATGGGGCTTTCTTTGGCTCTTGACGAATATTCAATGTATATGCCTGTGGATAGTGCTGATGAGTTTATGACAACGGTTAATGCTGAAGATTATTGCGGAGTGGGTATGCATATTTATAGCGATACCGAGAACAACTGCGTAAAGGTTTTATCAACTCTTCCGGGATCCCCTGCTGAAAAAGCCGGACTTGAAAATGAGGACATAATTAAATCAGTTGACGGCGAGGAAGTAAGGGCGGATGTAAATAAAGCGTCATCACTTCTTATGGGGGAAAAAGGAACATCTGTCAGTGTTGAAGTTGAGCGGGCAAATTCCGGCAAAGTTGAGGTAATTAAGATAACCCGCGATGAAATCAAACAGGATGTTGTTAAATCTAAAATAATAACTGAAAATATCGGATATATAAAGCTAACCCGTTTCGGAATAAACACTTACGATAACTTTGTTGATGAGTTTAATAAGCTCACAGAAGAGGGTATGGAGAAGCTTATCCTTGACCTTCGTGATAATCCGGGCGGATATTTTAACAGTGCGGCTCAGATTGCAGAAATTTTTCTGAATAAAGGTGATTTGATAATAAGCACTAAAGACAGTACGGGGCATATAACCGAGTTCAGGGCGTCAACTGAGGGGAACGATATGGAGGTTGTTATTCTCTGTAATGAACATACCGCCAGTGCGTCTGAAGTGTTAACAGCGGCACTTCGTGATAACGGCAGAGCGAAAGTCATTGGAACAAAAACCTACGGCAAGGGCGTAACACAGGCAATGATTCCTTATCACGACGGAAGTATGTTTAAAATAACAGACACAAGATACTATACTCCAAAAGATGTTTGTATAGACAAAAAGGGAATAAAGCCTGATATAAAGGTTATAAACAACGAAGATTCAGTTGATAGGGATATGCAACTTGAAACTGCGGTAGAGGAGCTTTTATAAGGGTTGAAAATCGGCATTGTTTCAGGGTGCGTAAGAGAAAAACCAAAAGGATTTATTAAAAAAATTAAAATTTATGCTCTTGAAGAAGAACTTTTTGTTGCGGAAATTCCGTATTCCGCTGAAGAAGCAACTGCAAAGAAATTGAAAAAGTCTGTACAAAAAGCTTGCAATATGCTGAAAAAGCAAGGGGTAAAGAGGATTATCCTTGTAAACGAACTTAAGGAAAAGCCCTTTGAGATAGGCGATGTATTTTACCTGTTTGCAGAAAAAACGGTGATTTTGACAGTTAGGCGGTTTGATCTTCCAAGGCCGATTAATCTTTATGTGAAGCAAAAAAGTGCGGATATAAAAACAGAATTTATTATAAGCAGTCTGATTTATGATGCAGGAAGAATAGGGATTTTAACAGATGATTCTTATGGGGGAGAGCAGATTGCTGAAAAAATTATGACGGAATACGGTGCTTATGCAGAGGTTTTTCCCTATGATTATCTGCCGACTGATGGCGTAACGGTTATGCCCGATGAGGCGGAGATATATGTGGGTAAGTGGAAACTTGAAAATTTCACAACAGAAATTAATTGCTATGGATACAATATAAACAGTATAGAATTTTATAAGGTTAAATATGGCAATTTTGAAGAAATGTTAATTAAAGATTGTCAATGCGGAAAAAATAAGTTGACATTATCGGTAAAATAAGCTATAATGTATTAGTGTGTGCGCAAAAGAGAGTATATAAATGGAAATGTTAAAGTTAGTTAATAACAGGGGGAAGTAAAAATGGCAAAACAGATTATGCTTACAGTTGAGGGCTTGCAGAAGCTTGAAGAGGAGCTTGAATATTTAAAAACTATTAAACGCAAGGAAGTTGCGGAGAAAATTAAGGAAGCCCGCGGATTTGGCGATTTGTCCGAAAATGCTGAATATGATGAGGCGAAAAATGAACAGAATCAGGTTGAAAGCCGTATAATAGACCTTGAAAATATGCTTAAAAATGCAGCGGTTATTGACCAGGATGAAGTGGAAATCGATAAGGTTGGAATCGGCACGAGAGTTAAGGTGTATGATGCTGAGTTCGAGGAAGAGATTGAATACAGTATTGTTGGCTCTACCGAGGCTGACCCTGATAAAAATAAAATTTCAGATGAATCTCCTGTGGGAAAGGCAATTCTTGGCAAAAAAGCAGGGGATGAGGTTGAGGTAAATACGCCCACAGGCGATACATTTACTCTTAAAATTCTTGAAATAAATAAGTAAGGAGAGATAGCTTTGAACGAAAATAATACACAGGAAAAGCAACAGGTTCAGGATTTAAAGCAAATCCTTAAAATAAGAAGAGATAAGCTTTCCGAACTTCAGGAAACGGGAGAAAATCCTTTTGAAATTACAAAGTATGACCAGGAATATCATACAACGGATATTCTTGATAATTTTGACGAAATGGACGGAAAAGCCGTTCGCCTTGCTGGCCGACTTATGTCAAAGCGTGTTATGGGGAAGGCGTCATTTTTTGACCTTCGTGACCGTGACGGCAAAATTCAGCTCTATGTTACAAGAGATGAAATGGGCGAGGAGGAATATAAAAAGTTTAAAAAGCTTGACATAGGCGATATTGTCGGGGTCTCGGGTGCTGTGTTTAAAACACAAAAGGGCGAAATTTCAGTTAAAACAAATGAATACACCCTTTTAAGTAAGTCCCTCCAGCCTCTTCCTGAGAAGTTCCACGGACTTCGTGATATGGATTTAAAATACAGACAGCGCTATGTTGACCTTATTATCAATCCTGAAGTCAGAAGAACTTTTGAAATAAGAACAAAAATCATAACTGCTATGAGAAAATATCTTGATGAACGCCAGTTTATGGAAGTTGAAACTCCTATTCTTAACACAATTTCAGGCGGTGCGAATGCAAGGCCTTTTATAACTCACCATAATACGCTTGATCTTGATATGTACTTAAGAATTGCAACAGAACTTCATCTTAAGCGCCTTGTTGTTGGCGGTTTTGAAAGGGTTTATGAAATCGGCAGACAGTTCCGTAACGAGGGTATGGATGTTAAGCATAATCCTGAATTTACGAGCGTTGAGATTTATCAGGCATACACCGATTATGAGGGTATGATGAACTTAACTGAAGAACTTATCAGAACTATTGCTGAAGAAGTTTTAGGAACAACAACTGTTACTTATCAGGGTGAAGAAATCAACCTTGGTTCACCTTGGGCAAGAATGACGATGATTGAGTCTATAAAAAAATATGCAGGGGTTGACTTTGAAGGAACAAAAACAGATGCCGAAGCTAAAGCAATGGCTGAATCTATTGGCATTGAAGTTGAAGACGGAATGACAAGGGGTGAAATCATAAGCCTTGCGTTTGAGGAAAAGGTTGAGGATAACCTTGTTCAGCCAACCTTTATCTATGAGTATCCCGTTGAAGTATCTCCTCTTGCAAAGCGTTGCCCCCAGAAACCTGAATTTACAGAAAGATTTGAAGTGTTCATAACACGCCGTGAATTCGGTAACGCGTTCTCAGAACTTAACGACCCAATTGACCAGAAAGAAAGATTTATGAAACAGGTTGAAAAGAGAGAAAAGGGTGACGATGAAGCGTGCATGATGGACGAGGATTTTGTTCTCGCTCTTGAATATGGGCTCCCGCCTACAGGCGGACTTGGAATAGGTGTGGATAGACTCGTTATGCTTCTTACAGACAGCTCTTCGATAAGAGATGTTCTCCTCTTCCCAACAATGAAGCCGCTTGATAATAAATAAGGCTTAAAACAGGCTATTTTAAGCATTTTGCAAGGGTAATATTTGTTATTTTACGACAAATGACGAGCTTTGATATAGTTAAAATAATAGGACATTAACGTTTCAGCGTTAATGTCCATTTTTTTATGATTTTAGTGTTTGCAGAGCATTGATTATCTTTTTAACCTTGTTCAAGTTCTTCAACTGTCTTTGAAATATTGTGGTGTATAGGTTCCCATTCAACTCTTTTAAAGAGTGCTACCACAGAAATCGGAATGTATGTCATCATAAATAAAGGGAATGTGAATAATGATAAAATCTTTTCAGACGTGGACGCAACTATCTTTTTCCACTCCGTTGCAAGTGTAATTCCGCCGATTACGAATAACATAATGTAAGGACTTACAACAGCTGATGCAATGCTTTGAAGCGACATAAACATATATTGAGTGTTGGATGATATGAGTGCACTGATAAGAAATGCAAGGTTTCCGAGAATTCCAAGGAAAGATAATGTGTATGCAAGACCGATTGTAACAAGCATATCATAGCACGCAAAGCTCTTTGTAAGACTTCCCAAAAGCAACTTAAGGTTATATTTTTTTGAAACCTGTATGAATCCTTTTGCCCATCTCATTCGTTGTTTCCAGGATTGAGCGAAAGTCGTAGGTTGTTCATCGTAGAGAACGGCATCGTTACAGTATGCGATACTTTCGCCCTCAAGAATATTGTGAACGGTAAATTGAATATCCTCAGTGAGAAAGAAGAATTTCCATCCGTCACTGTTTAACAACACCTCACGGTGAACAAGAAATCCTGTTCCACCAATGGCGCAACTGGTATTGCAAAGCATTCTGGAATTATTAAGATATTTAGACTCTCTGATAAACCAAAGGGCATACCCTGATGAAATCCAGTTTGTTCCGTAGTTTTTTGAATTGCGGTATCCGGTAACAATTCTGTGGCCGTTTGAAAAAACTTTATTCATTTCTTCAATATAATGTTTGTTGAGAACATTGTCAGCGTCAAAAACAAAAAAACCGTCATATTTGCATTCTGGTTTATCATATTCGATTTTTTCAAGAAGAAAATCAAGGGCATATCCCTTGCCGATTAAAATATCGTTATTTCTTTCGTAAACAGTTGCGCCGGCTTTCCGGGCAACCTCCGCTGTGGAATCGGTGCAGTTATCTGCAACAACATAAATATCAACCAATTCAGACGGATAAGTCTGGTTTTTTATGCTTTCAATAAGATTTGAAATAACAGATTGCTCGTTTCGCGCAGAAATTAAAACCGCATATGTTTGATTTTTTTTCGCTTCGTATTTAGCTTGCTTCTTAATAAAAGGTACAAGAATAAAAAACATTTGATAAACATAAAAAACCGTAAAAATAACACCAATTAAAGCATTGATATTGGATAAACTCAAAATTAAGTCCTTCATATAAATACAAATTCACTTCTTTCTGAAAAATAAATACACAACCATTAATTAACCATAAAAATTATATTATAAATCCTTTAAAATGTCAATACAAGCACATTAAAAACATAAAAAATAAGGAAAAAATAAATTTATCCAAAAATATTATCAAAAGAACAAGAAAAAATAGCATAAATTAATCATTTGTAAACAAAATATGAACAAAATGTTAACAAAACATGCTAATACTAATAGTATATAATGAAAAAACTAAAAAAATTAAAAAAAATTCAAAAAAGGTATTGACAAGGGGATGAAAGTGTGGTAATATGGTAAAGCTGTCGCCAAGAGGGGACAGGGTATAGAGCAGAAAAAACTTTTGAAAAAAGTTAAAAAAAGTACTTGACAAAAGGAAAAGACTGT
>JAZRTD010000035.1:0-1953 GCA_045651845.1 Clostridia bacterium
TTCCCGCAACAACAGGAATCAAAATAAGTCTTGCCAGAAGTTTTAAAAGAATATTATCAAATCTTATAAAGAAGAAGATGACTATACTTATAACCATAACAATAAGCAAAAAGCTTGTTCCGCATCTTGGGTGAAGACGGGTATGCTTTTTTACATTTTCCACAGTTAATTCTTCTCCGTGTTCGTAACAATGTATAGATTTGTGTTCTGCCCCGTGATACATAAATACACGCTGAATATCTTTCATCCTTGAAACAAGTAGCAGATAAATGATGAAAAGCAATATGCGGACAGCCCCCTCGGTTGCAATATAAAGAGTATGGCTGTCAGAAAACTTTTCAACAAATCCAGCAAGAAATGCAGGAAGAAGCATAAAAAGTCCCACACTCAATATAATTGAAAAAGCAACAGAGATATAAATAACTGCGTTCAATGCTTTTTCAGAACCTAACTTTTCGTCAAGCCATTTTTCAAATTTGCTTGGTTCTTGCTCAATTTCATTCCCGTTTTCATCAACATCAAAAAACTTAGCAGAGAACATAAGTGCTTTAATGCCAATTATCATACTGTCAACAAAATTAACGCATCCCCTGATAATCGGAAGCTTCAAAAATCTATTTTTACGAACCTTTCCAAGAGGCTGTTTATCAATAATTATTTCGTTATCCGGTTTTCTAACGGCAACAGCAATTGATTCCGGACCGCGCATCATAACACCCTCAATAACCGCTTGACCGCCGATAGATGTTTTATATATACTGCATTTCTTTTCCATAAAAATATCCTTTCTTACAGACTTTCTATATATTCTTTAATCGAGAAAATAATATTCTTCATATCATCTTCCGAAGAAGCTTTATTAATCATTTCACGAATAGCAGGGCCGTTGCGAATACCCTTAATATACCATGCGATATGCTTTCGCGCCTCAAGAACACCAATTCGTTCACCCTTGTATTTAATCAGCAAATCAAGATGATTAAGCATAACTTTGATTTTTTCATCAAGAGATGGTTGGGCGATGGTTTCCGAGGTGTTTAAAAAATGTAAAATTTCTTGAAAAATCCACGGATTTCCCTGTGATGCTCTACCAATCATTATGGCATCACAACCTGTGTACTTGAGCATATTTTTTGCGCTTTTTCCGTCTTTAATATCCCCGTTGCCGACTACCGGAATTTTTACTGCCGATTTAACGGCTTTGATGATATCAAGGTCAGCAAATCCGCTATAAAATTGTTTTCTTGTTCTTCCGTGAATTGTAATCGCATCAGCACCGCAACTCTCTGCAATCTTTGCAAATTCAACAGCGTTTATGCTTTCTTCATCCCAACCGCTTCGAAATTTAACAGTAAGGGGAATTGATATCTTTTTCTTTGTTTCTTCAATTATCTTTCCTGCAAGCAAGGGTGATTTCATTAAGGCTGAGCCATCGCCGTTGTTAACAATTTTCGGAGCAGGGCAACCCATGTTTATATCAATAATCATTGCACCGCTATCTTGCGCAGAGAGGGCAGTTTGAGCAATAATTTCAGGGTCGTGACCGAAAAGCTGTGTAGCAACAGTTCCTTCATCCATAGATACATCCAGAAGTCTTTCAGTTTTCTTGTTTTTATACATTAAACCCTTTCCGGAGACCATCTCGGTATACATAAGAGCGGGTCCGAATGGTTTTGTTATTTGCCGAAAAGCTTTATCCGTTACACCTGCCATAGGGGCAAGGATAAGGTTATTTTCAAGAGTTATAT
Organism: Clostridia bacterium; assembly: GCA_045651845.1. GTDB lineage: Bacteria > Bacillota > Clostridia > Monoglobales > Monoglobaceae > SIG454. Next base: position 1,749 of record JAZRTD010000035.1, read on the forward strand.
TACCAATTTTCATATAATGCTCCATAATACAATATATATTATAACTTTCTTGTTGACAAAATGGAATAGAATATGTTAAAATATTTTGGAATTGAGGTAATATATTATGAACAAAAGAATAGTTGTTAAGGTTGGGACTTCGTCTTTAACTCATAAAAACGGAAAAATAAATATAAGACAGCTTGAAAAGCTTGTAAGAGTTATT
>JAZRTD010000036.1:0-3855 GCA_045651845.1 Clostridia bacterium
TAATCAGGCTCCTTGGTTTAAGTGGGAGAATTTCGAGATTGATAATGATACGCTTTTTATGTGGAAATTCATTCAATATGAATTTTTTATGCAGTGGAGAGAGATAAAGGAATACGCTAATTCCAAGGGAATAAAAATCATTGGTGATATTCCTATCTATGTGGCTCACGACAGTGCTGATGTATGGAGCAATAAAGAATTATTTCTGCTTGATAATGAAAATAATCCAACTAAGGTGGCAGGTGTTCCGCCCGATTATTTCTGTGAGGATGGTCAGCTTTGGGGGAACCCGATTTATAACTGGGATAGAATGGAAAAGGACGGTTTTAAGTGGTGGAAGGACCGTATTTCTCATATGCTTAATCTCTTTGACGGAGTCAGGATTGACCACTTTAGAGCAATAGAGTCATACTATGCAGTAGACGGAAAAGCGGAGAATGCAAAAATAGGAGATTGGCTTAAAGGTCCGGGAATGAAACTTATTGAGGTCTTTAAATCGGTTGCCAAGGATAAATTAATTATTGCAGAAGATTTGGGAGAGATAACCCGTGAGGTTGAGGAACTGGTTGAGGAGAGCGGTTTCCCTGGAATGAGGGTCTTTCAGTTTGCGTTTTTAGGGGATTATGATACCCCGCATCTTCCTCATAATTATAAGAATAATTGTATTGCATATACGGGAACCCACGATAACAATACATTGCTGGGTTATCTATGGGAGCTTTCCGATTGGGACAGAAAACGAATGCTTTCCTATTGCGGATATGATAATACTGATTGGGAAAGAGGTTATGACAGTATACTAAGAACTATGTTTCAGAGTCACGCAGGACTCTTAATTCTTCCTATTCAGGATTTGCTGGGTTATGGTTCTGACACACGGCTCAACATTCCGGGAAAAGCAGACGGGAACTGGCTGTTTCGTATAACAAAGGAACAACTTGACGGAATAGATAAGCAGAAATTCCGTCGGTTTAATGAAATGTATAAAAGAATATAAGAGGTGAAAAAATGTCCGGTTTATATGAAAAATTAAAAGAATACGGCGAAAGAGATATTTGTCCTATGCATATGCCCGGACACAAACGGAAAAGAGGTCTATTTAAGGAAATTGATATAACCGAGATTGACGGATTTGATAACCTTGCAAATCCCAAAGGGGTGTTAAAAGAGCTTCAGGATAATTGGGCAAAGGTTTATAGAGCGGACAGGGCTTATATTTCGGTTAACGGAAGCACGGGAGCAATTTTATCTGCAATTTGCGGAACTTTAAAAAAAGGCGATAAAATTATAATGGCGAGAAATTGTCATAAATCCGTATATAATGCGGTATCCCTTATGGAGCTTGAGTGCGTGTATCTATTCCCTGAATACGATGAAATCGGTATAGCAAAAGGGATAACAAAAGATGCAGTATATGAGGCTGTAAAGGAGAATTCGGATGCAAAGTTTCTTGTGCTGACTTCGCCTACCTACGAGGGAAGAATAAGCGATATAGAGGAAATATGCCGTATTGCGCACTGTGAAAATATCCCTGTGTTTGTTGACTCTGCTCACGGGGCTCATATTGAATTTATGAATGGGGAGAACCCCATAAAGCAAGGAGCGGATATTGTTTCGGTAAGCCTTCATAAAACCCTGCCGTCTATGACCCAAACCGCATTGCTTTTGGTAAATGGAAATCGGGTTTCTTCTGAAAATATAAAAGAAAAACTAAATATTTTTCAAACTTCAAGTCCGTCTTATGTTTTAATGGCATCTGTTTCACAGTGTCTTGAGTTTGTTGAAAACGGAAAAAATGATTTTGAAAGATATAAAAAAAATCTTGAGAAGTTTTATGAAAAGGCAAAGTTTGAAAGGCTCGAAATTATAAAAACGGATGATATGGGGAAAATTGTTATAAGCACATATAAAACCGACATATCAGGACATACTCTTATGAAAAAATTAAGGGAAGAACATAACATAGAGCTTGAAATGGCTTACGGCAACTATGCTCTTGCAATGACCTCTGTATGTGATGAAGAAAAGGAATTTAATAAGCTTTTTGATGCTTTAAATGATATAGACAAGCAAGTAAAAACGGGGGAAGGCAAAACGTATAAATATCCTATACCGCTGAAATACAGTGGAGTTATTGATAAAGTAGAAACTGTTCCCTTTAAAGATTCAAAAGATATGGTTTGTGCTTCTTATATATGGGCATATCCTCCCGGAGTTCCCATAATTGCCCCGGGTGAAATTATCAGCGAAGATGTTATTGAGTATATAATGAATCTTAAAGATAGCGAAGTTTATGGAATTTGCGACGGAAAGGTTAATGTGAGTTGTCAAAGGGTGATTTGACAAAGGGTTTAAATTGTGATATTATTTATCTATTAAGCATTTTTACAGGAGGAAAAAAGATGGATTTTGTAATGGACTGTCTTGATGTAAGCGAAAACGGAAATCTGTCAATTGGCGGCTTGGATGTTACTGAGCTGGCGAGGGAATACGGAACGCCTCTTTACATAATGGACGAGGAAGATATACGAAAGAATTGCAGAATATATGCTGATGCAATGAAGAAATATTATGATGGAAACGGTCTTGTGCTTTATGCAAGCAAGGCTTTTTCCTGTAAGTATATATACAGGCTTGCTTTAGAAGAAGGACTTGGGGTGGACACTGTCAGCGGTGGGGAAATCTATACTGCATTGTCCGCTGGTTTTCCGTCGGAAAAAATCTATTTTCACGGGAATAACAAGACATATGATGAACTTGATTATGCGATAAAGAACGATATTGGATGTATAGTAATAGATAATGCAGATGAAGTTGACAGGATAGAAGAGATTGCGGGAAAATACAAAAAGCTTGTTAAAGCAATGTTTCGGGTTTCCCCCGGTGTTGACGCTCATACCCACGATTTTATTAAAACGGGGCAGATTGACTCTAAATTTGGTGCGGCTATTGAAACGGGAGAAGCAATTGCTCTTATTAAATATACAGCCGAAAAGAAAAACATTAATATAGCGGGAATACATTGCCATATAGGCTCGCAGATTTTTGAGCTTGAGCCGTTTTGCGAAGCGGCGGAAATTATGCTTTCGTTTATGAAGACTATTAAGGATGAAACAGGGATTGAAATTTCGGAGCTTAATCTTGGCGGCGGGTTTGCAATCAAATATACCAAGCAGGATAAACCAATAAATTTTGATAAATTTATTGAAGCTGTTTCAAAGGTTGTTAAGGAAAAGGCGGCTGAAAAAGGTCTTAAATGCCCATTTATTCTTATGGAACCGGGCAGGTCAATTGTTGCCCCAAGCGGTATGACGGTTTATACAGTGGGAACAGTTAAAAGAATTCCTAATGTAAGGAATTATGTGTGCGTTGACGGCGGAATGGGTGATAATCCAAGATTTATTCTGTACGGAGCGGAGTATGATGCCGTTCTTCCTGAAAGACCAACGGCGAAGAGAACTGAAAAGGTCACTATTGCGGGAAAATGCTGTGAATCAGGCGATGTTTTAATTGAGGATATTATGATGCCTGAAACTAAAAAAGGTGATTTGTTGGCTGTCCTTGCAACAGGGGCGTATAATTATTCTATGTCAAGCAACTATAACAGAATTCCCCGTCCTCCCGTTGTTATGGTTAAGGATGGGAAGTCTAAACTGGTTGTAAAACGGGAAACTTATGAAGATATAGTAAAAAACGATATTTTATAGTATTAATAAATTCAGGAAAGGTTAGATATAATGAGCAGACTTGGAAGATGGTTCGGAAATGGTGCAGAGGGCATTCTTGATTTGCTTATAACCCTTTTATGTGTGTTGATTTCTCTCACAATTCACGAATTTGCACACGGATATATGG
>JAZRTD010000037.1:0-4844 GCA_045651845.1 Clostridia bacterium
AAACAACAATATTCCGCGTATTCAGGGAATAATTGAAAGACTTTGTCAGCTTTTCGGCGAGGAAATTCAATTCGACGGGAATACCTACTACGGTTTCCCAACGGCAGAAAAGCTTGCAGAATTAGAGCTTTCCGACCTTGCTCCCATAAAGGCAGGTTTTCGCGACAAGTATATTCTTGATGCGGCAAAAAAGGTTGCATCAAATGAAATTGACCTTGATAAAATAAAAACAATGAATGACAAAGACGCCAAAAATGAGCTTATGAAAATTAAGGGCATCGGTTCAAAGGTTGCGGACTGCATATTGCTTTTTGCTCTCGGGCGATATAAAACATTTCCAAAGGATGTTTGGATTAAGCGGATTATGGAAGAGGATTACGGCATCGGGGAAAAGGAAATTGACTCATATGCAGCCGAAAAATTCGGGGATTATGCAGGAATTGCCCAGCAATACCTTTATTATTACCACGCAATTAAAAAATCTTCATAAAATTTTGTTTTTCTCTTGAATATTATAGGAAAATAGTGTAAAATATAACTTGTGATTATAATAAAATGTATACGGAGGATTAAAACTATGTTAGTTAATGCAAAGGAAGCCCTCAAAAAGGCTAAAGAGGGAAAATATGCAATAGGTCAGTTTAATATCAACAACCTTGAATGGACAAAGTCAATTCTTTTGGCTGCTGAAGAATGTAAGTCCCCTGTTATTCTTGGTGTTTCCGAGGGTGCAGGCAAATATATGACAGGTTTTAAGACTGTTGCTTCTATGGTAAGCGCGATGGTTGAAGAGCTTAAGATTACCGTTCCTGTTATTCTTCATCTCGACCACGGCAGCTATGAAGGTGCAAAAGCTGCAATTGAGGCAGGTTTCTCATCTGTTATGTTTGACGGCTCACATTACGGAATTGAAGAAAATATTGAAAAAACAAAGGAAATTATCGCTTTAGCAAATGCAAAGGGTGTTTCCGTTGAGGCTGAAGTCGGCGCAATCGGCGGTGAAGAGGACGGCGTTGTTGGTAACGGCGAGGTTGCTGACCCTGCTGAGTGTAAAATGATTGCAGAGCTTGGCGTTGATATGCTCGCTGCAGGTATTGGTAACATCCACGGTAAGTATCCTGCAAACTGGGCAGGTCTTAACTTTGATGTTTTGGCTGAGATTGAAAAGGCAACATCTCCAATGCCTCTCGTTCTCCACGGCGGAACAGGTATCCCAAGCGATATGATTAAGAAAGCTATTTCTCTTGGTGTTTCCAAGATAAATGTTAACACTGAATGCCAGATTGCATTCGCTGAGGCGACAAGAAAGTATATTGAAGACGGCAAAGACCTTGAGGGTAAGGGATTTGACCCGAGAAAGCTTTTAGCTCCGGGTTCTGCTGCTATTGTGGCAACCGTTATTGAAAAGATGGAGCTTTTCGGTTCTGTTAACAAAGCTTAAATAAACCTGAAAATCCGTCTTATATGGCGGATTTTCTTGATTTATATAAAAATTGAAAGGTTGATGAGAATGAAAATTTACAGCATTATTCTTGCCGCCGGGGAGGGCAAGAGAATGAAATCCAAAACCGCAAAGCCTCTTATGGAGGTTTGCAAAAAGCCTATTATTGACCACATTTTAACCGCAACCAAAGAACTTGGAACCAAAGAAAACATTGTGGTTATCGGTCATAAGGCTGAAGATATGAAAGCGCATTTAGAGGAGAGTGTTTCCTTTGCATATCAATATGAACAAAAAGGCACAGGCCATGCGGTTATGCAGGGCATTGAGCCTATTAAAGATAAAGACGGAATTGTTATGATTCTTTGCGGTGACACCCCTTTAATTAAGGGCAGTGAGCTTAAAAATGCTCTCAATAACCACATTGAATCAGAAAGAGCCGCAACGGTTATAACTGCAATTGCCCCAAATCCCTTTGGCTATGGCAGAATTATAAGAGACGGGGAAAATCTTCTTAAAATTGTTGAGCAAAAAGACGCAACAGATACTGAAAAAGCAGTATGCGAAATTAATTCGGGGATGTACTTCTTTGATATCAAAAAGCTCAGCTTGGCTTTATCAAAACTCACTCCAAACAATGCGCAAGGGGAATATTATTTAACCGATACCATTGAAATCCTGCTTTCCGACGGCGAAAAAGTCGGGGCGGAAATTATTGATTTTGACTCAACTTTAGGGGTTAATGACAGAGTTCAGCTTGCCTGTGCGGAAAAGATTTTAAACTGCAGAAATGTTGAAAGAATTATGCTCTCAGGTGTTACGGTTATTGACCCTGATTCAACCTATATCGGCACGGATGTTACTGTTGGAATGGATTCAATTATTTACCCGGGAACAATTCTTGAAGGGAATACGGTTATCGGCGAAAACTGCATAATCGGTCCTGACTCAAAAATAACCGACACTAAAATCGGTGACAACACCGAGGTTATTAAATCTGTTCTTGTTAAGAGTGAGGTCGGAAACAAGGCAAACATTGGCCCCTTTGCCTATATGAGACCAAACTCAAAGATTGGCGACAATGTTAAGGTTGGGGATTTTGTTGAAATTAAAAATGCAACCATTGATAACGGCACAAAGGTTGCCCACCTTACCTATATTGGCGATGCGGATGTTGGCAAAAATGTAAACTTTGGCTGTGGAACGGTTGTTGTCAATTACGACGGCAAAAACAAGCATCGTTCAACCATTGGCGATGATGTTTTCATTGGTTGTAACACAAATCTTGTTTCACCTGTTAAGGTAAATAGCGGCGCATTTACGGCGGCAGGCTCAACAATAACTGACGAAGTTCCTGAAAATGCCCTTGCAATCGCAAGAGCGAAACAAATTAACAAAGAGAACTGGATAAAACCAAAAGACAGATAGTTAAGAGGTAGGATTTTATGTATATCATTGCAGGACTTGGAAATCCCGGGAAGAACTACGCGGGAACAAGACACAATATTGGCTTTGACGCTTTAGATGTTATTGCTTCAAAAAACAACATTAAGTTTAATAAAACCAAATTCCGAGCCGATTTCGGCGAGGGTATAATTGGCGGTGAAAAGGTTGTTTTGGTAAAACCCCAGACCTTTATGAACTTAAGCGGAGAGAGCATCCGCCCTCTTCGGGATTTTTATAAAGTTCCTGATGAAAACATAATAATAATTTATGACGATATTTCCCTCCCCTTGGGCAAGCTCCGCCTGAGGGGAAAGGGAAGTGCGGGCGGTCATAACGGAATGAAAAGCATCATTTATCAGCTCCAGACCGACATTTTCCCGCGCCTCAAAATCGGTGTGGGTGCTCCGCCTGATACAGATTATGATCTTGCCGACTATGTTCTTGGCAAATTTTCAAAGGACGAAATTGAGGTTTTATTAAAAACAGTTGACAAAGTTAATGATGCCGTTGAGAGCATTATTAGAAACGGTGTGGAGATGACTATGTCAAAATTTAACGGGTAGTATTATGGACGGTTTTATGAAAATTATTGAGGAGCTTGCGGATTTTTCCGAGCTAACCTCCTCTCTTCAAAATAAAATATCTCCGATAAATCTGATGGGCGTGGCGGATTCTGTCCGTGCCCATTTTATTTCCTGTGCCACAAAAAAGCTTGATAAAAAGGCATTTGTCGTTGCCGATAGTGAGGCAGAGGCTCGCAGAATTGTTGAAGATTTAAGCTTTTTCTGTGACGGAAATGTTCTTTATTTCCCGCCCATTGACCTGCTTTTTTATGATATCGAGGCAACAGGACAGGACATAAGAGCACAAAGGCTTAAGGTTTTATATGCTCTTATGTTTTCTCCTGAAAAATATCATATCGTAACCACAAGAAAGGCGCTTTGTCAAATCACTGCCGAAAAGGACCTTTATTTGTCCCTTTCCCGCACCCTGTCTGTGGGTGACGAGGTTGACCTTGAGGAAATCCGCACCCTCCTTTTAGACCTTGGCTATGTTTTTGAAAGTCAGGTTGAAGGCAAGGGACAATGCAGTATCAGGGGCGGAATTTTTGACTTCTTTCCGCCTGACAGTGACTTTGCAGTAAGGGTTGAGCTTTTCGATACGGAAATCGATTCAATCCGCCTCTTCTCCCCCGAAAGCCAGAGGACAATCGAAAATGCGGAAACAGTTTATTTATCTCCTGCGAAAGAGATTATATTAACCGACGAAAAGCGGAACATTCTTAGTTCATTTCTCAAAAATGAAGCGAAAAAGGCGGGCAAATCCGACGATGAAATCAAGAAAAACTTAAGCAAGAGCCTGCTCCGCGACTGTGAACGAATTGAAGAAAACATTAATTTCCCATCAATTCATAAATACATTCCCGCTTTATATAAAGAACTTCCCACAGTAGCAGATTATATTGACGAAAGCCACATCGTTTTCTTTGACGACCCCGGCCGTCTTTCAGACAGTGCAAAGGCCGAAGAAGAGCAGTTTAGCGAGGATTTAAAGGCACTTTTGGAGAGGGGGATTATCCCGAAAACCTCTTTTAAGTATAACAAAAGTTTTCCCGAAATCACCAAAGAGCTTTCCGTCCGGACCTTTGTGGGAATGAGCAGTATTTCCTACTCCTCCCCCGATTACAGACCGAAAAAGATTATTAATATAACCTCAAAAGGCATAAATGATTATCACGGAAAAATGGAATTTTTCTTTGACGCCCTTTCATTTTACAAAAAGAACAATTACAAAACCGTTATTTTGGCAGGAACAGAGGGCAGAGCAGAAAATCTTCTGACAACACTTTCCGACGAAGGATATGCCGCAACCTATTCAAAGGATTTTGAAATTCTTCCCGAAAACGGCGGGATTGTTGTTTGTTGCGGAAGCCTTTCAAAGGGTTTTGAATATCCCC
>JAZRTD010000038.1:0-1021 GCA_045651845.1 Clostridia bacterium
TTCCTTGTCAAGCATTTTTGCATAGGTTGCCTCATTATGGTTTTGAGGAGTTCTTGTTATACTTCCGTCTTTAATTTTGTCAAGAGTCTTTAATAGTGCATCAGCGCCTATTAAAGAAAGCCTGTCAAAAAGCTCCCCTGCAGTTTCATTTTCCCTGATTTGGGTTCTTTCAATGTGGAGGATATCCCCTGTATCAATTCCCTCGTTCATAAGCTGAATGGTGATACCGGTTTCCTTTTCCCCGTCAATAATAGCACGCTGAATAGGCGCTGCACCGCGGTATTTCGGAAGAATTGACCCGTGAATATTTATACATCCGTACTTTGGATAGTCAAGAATATAAGAGGGGAGAATTTTTCCGTATGCTGCAACAACTATTATGTCCGGATTCAGGCTTTTTAATTCCTCGGAAAAAGCATCATTTTTAAGGGTTTCAGGCTGGAAAACGGGAATATTATGAGATAAAGCGCATTCCTTAACAGGAGGAGGAGTAAGCTTATGTCCTCTGCCCTTTGGTTTATCAGGCTGTGTTAAAACTCCGCATATTTCATATTTATTTTCAATTAAAGCCAGTAATGACGGAACAGCAAAATCTGGTGTTCCCATATAAAGGATTTTCAAATTAAAGCCTCCTTAAAATTGCAAATTATACTTCAAATTCATCGTCTTCTGCCCAACGGGTAACCTTTTCCATAAACATATGCCCGTCAAGGTGTTCGATTTCGTGACAAAACGCTCTTGCGGTAAGCTCTTCGCCTGTATAGGTAACCCACTCACCGTTTCTGTTTTGAAATTTAATGGTAACAACCATAGGTCTTGTAACCTCGCCGTATTTTCCAGGATAGCTGAGGCATCCTTCATAGCCTGTCTGACTTCCGTCAGATGAGATAATTTCAGGATTAATAAGCTCTAAAATTTCTTCACCGGTATCAACTAAGGCAATTCGTTTTAAAACTCCGACCTGGGGTGCGGCAAGGCCAACTCCGTTTGATTCTATAAGAGTTTCGTGCATATCTTCAAG
>JAZRTD010000039.1:0-1368 GCA_045651845.1 Clostridia bacterium
AAATTATTCTTCAACAAATTCGCTTTGCTCTTTTTCAGCATCTATATATATCTTTCCTGCAATAAGAGCGAGAATTAGTGCAAAAACACCCTTTTTAAAAATTCTGCTTAAAACCGCCCCTGAAAACAGTCCCAAAGCCAATGCTTTCTTAGGATTATACCAGATATATTCCATAATTTTTTCAACGAAATTATTCATTTTTATTCCCCTTTTCAAAATATTCTTTTGCTTCTTTCATATCCTTTTCAAGCTGACATTTAAGCTCTAAAAGAGAATTAAATTTTTCTATATTTCTGATTTTTTTCACGAATTCTATCTCTATTGTCTCTCCGTATATATCCTGTGAAAATTCTCCGATGGTGGTTTCAATATTTTTATTTTCATCGCAAACCGTAGGCTTTTCACCGACATTTGTTATGGAATAATATTTATTATCCCCAACAGTTGTACGGCTTATGTATACCCCGCTTTGAGGAATTACGGTATCTTTTGGATATTCAATATTTGCCGTAGGAAAACCTATTGTTCTTCCAAGCTTTTTCCCTTCAATAACCTTACCCGAAACAGAAAAATATCTGTTCATAAAAAGCTCCGCCTTTTCAGTTTCGCCATTTTCAATCATTTTTCTTATTTCAGAGCTTGAAACTGCAACCTCTTGAAGCTGGACACAATCATTTACAAAAACTTTGGTTTTATAAGGTTCTAAAAGCCTTCCAAGCATCCTCGCATCGCCTTTCGCATCTTTCCCGAAATGGTAGTTATATCCAATAAAAACCGCCCTGGCATTAAGTCTTTTTATAATATAATCTGAAACAAATTCATCGCAAGAAGTATTTTTATATTCATCTGTAAACTCTTCCGTGATAACCGCCTCAACACCCATCTCTTCAAGAATTTCAAGGCGTTTTTCAAGAGAGTTTATACTCTTTCCCATTTTATTGGGTCTTCGGGAAAACATATAGACTGTCCACAAAAGTCCCTTTTCCCTTGCATACTCCCCTGCGGAATTTATTATCTCGATATGCCCTTTATGGATTGCATCAAAATCGCCAAGAGCAACAGCACTGTCTTCAATTTTTAGATTTTCCGAACCTTTATACACTCTCATTTAGGCGCCTCCCCATAAAACGCACGAATGACATTCACTTTTCCGTTTTCAGTGCAACAAAGAGCAAGGAATTTTCCTTGTTCATTATATGCCCTGAAAGTTGTTCCGTCTTCAATTCCTGCAATGGTTATTGTTATGCCGTTACAAAGCCTTGTTGCATTTCTGTCGGCTAAAATCACCTTGTCATAGCGGGATAAAACCTCATCAATACCTGTCATAAAGGAAAAATCATTGTCACCAGCCATTTTCTCAATCTGTTC
>JAZRTD010000040.1:0-2411 GCA_045651845.1 Clostridia bacterium
ATTAAAAGTCCAGGAAAGGCCGTCAGGGCTGACGCTCCAGCTTTCTGCTAAAACTCCCTCCGCGTCCATATCACTCTTAAGTCTTACAAGGGACTCATAAATTATCCCAAGCATCTGTCTGTTGGCATCATTATCGGTTAAGACAGGACAAAGGGTATCATCTTTTAAAGAATAAATTGTTATACTATTGCTATTTTCTTCTTTAATTTTTCCTTCAGGAGGCTCGTTTCCGTATCTGCACGACGGCACAACTGCCATAGCCATAATCAGCAAAATTATGCAAAATACCTTTTTCATAAATCCTCCTTTCACCAATTAAATATGGTTATATTATCTCATTTTCAGAAAAATAAAGCCGTTTAACATCAGTTGTTTTTCCTGTCTTCTCGTCAATATCAAAAATACAGCCTGAAAAATATACTTCGCCCTCGGCCTTTTCAAACCGAACATGCTTTCTTGTATAAAACATTCTTATACTGTTTTCCTTTTTGACGCCCAAAACGCTGTCCCGCACTCCCGTCATACCCAAATCGGAAATATATCCTGTTCCATTTGGCAAGACTCTTTCGTCTGAAGTTTGAATATGGGTATGTGTGCCGAAAATCGCTGAAGCCTTGCCATCAAAGTAATAGGCATAGGCAAGCTTTTCACTGCTGGTTTCACAATGGAAATCTATAATTATAATATCTGCCCTGTCCTTGATTTTTTCAAGCACCTTTTCCGTTTCACGAAAAGGGCAGTCAAGAGGCTCCATATTTATTCTTCCCATGGAATTTATAACAGCAATACGGACATTTCCCAAATCCTCGATATAATATCCCTCCCCCTCTGTTTCAGGCGGATAATTCACAGGACGGATAACCCTTTCAAAATCATTTAGAACTGTTGCACTTTCCTTGTTTGAAAAGGTGTGGTTTCCCATTGTTATAACATCAACGCCTGACTCAATGAGGCTTCTTGCAATATCAACCGTTATTCCGTTGGTAAGCGCCGCATTTTCGCCGTTGGCTACGCAATAATCTATATTATATTTCCGTCTGATTTTGCCAAGATTATTATAAACATATTCCCGTCCGTCAGAGGAAACAATGTCACCTATTGTTAAAACTCTCATTTTATTACCTTTCCTTTATCTGGCTTTGAGTGCTCCGAAAAATCTCTCAAGCTCGGTCTTATTGCACATTTTATGTACCATAACCTTTTCCCCGAGAACAATTTTGCACTCGCTTTCTTTCATACATAATTGACTTATCTTCAAATTTTTAGGGATATAAAGCTCAATCTTTCCGTCGCTTTTCCCATACACACATTTATATTGACCGCCAAGCCTTTTAATCGCAAGTTCTGCAAAGCTCTCAAGTCCCTCATCGCCATATCCTGAAAACAGAATATCCTTCTCTGAAATTGTATATTCCTTTCTGCACGCGCCCTCGCATCTCATACAGATTTTAATATGCTTACTCAAATCTCTTGAATAAACCGAAACCCTGCGGTTTTTAACTCCCGCCTCGCACAAAAGTCCGAAAATTGAGTCATACATAGCCTTTTCAACAAGTCTTGCATCAAAATTTATATTTACATTATCTTCTTCATAGATTTTATACTCTATATCCACATCAAAAATTCCGCTTAAATATGAATTAACCCCCGAACATATTCCCTGAAGAAATTCACGGATATTATAAAAGCCGTTATTGATTTCGTAGTTTCTGAAATCCGAAACAATGTATCCGTCACGCTTTATTTTCATATAGCCTCGTTTGGCGTTTTCCATAGTTTCCATAACACGAAGCGAACATTCCTCTTCCCTTAAGGCCTTTGTCAGCGCCGCTATTTCAAAGCTTGCTATATCTGTTACACCCGTAACAAAATATGTCAGTAAATCTGCTGAATTTGTCGGTTTATTTATTGTTTCCAATTCTCAAAAAATCCTTTCTTTTAAGCATTTCATCTATTCGCTCAATATAATCCTTAGGCTCTTTAACATTGAAAATCCGTTCAATTCTGTCCGTTTCCCTGTCAACAGTTTTTGTAACCCCGCCGCAACCGAGAGCAATGATGGTTTGAACTTCTTCCATAATGAATATATTATAAAGGCTTTCCGTACCTTTGGTACAATACCCGATATTTTCAAGATTTCCAAGCATATTCTTCTGGCGGTAAAGATAATAAGGATATTTCCCTTTTTCCGCAAGAGTTTCCCTTGCATAGTCCACCATTTTGGAAACCTCATCCCCCTTTGTCAAATCATATTCATCAAGCATTTCCCGAAGTCTTGAGGAGCGTTTTATGCTCATTGTATGGACAGTTGTGTTTTCGGGGTTTAAGGCTTCAACCTCCGTAATGGTCTTTTTGAACATTTCAAGGTTTTCCCCAGGCAATCCTGCGATTATATCCATATTGATTATATC
>JAZRTD010000041.1:0-1264 GCA_045651845.1 Clostridia bacterium
GCCCAAATCTTCCATAACTTCAAGACCTGTCATTTCACGCACTTTTGCCTCAATTTCGTCGCAAAGCTCAGGATTTTCGGTGAGAATCGCTTTAACGCTTTCTCTTCCCTGACCCAGCTTATCCCCGTTATAGGAGAACCAGGACCCTGATTTTTGAACTATATCAAGCTCAACAGCCATATCAAGGATATTTCCCTCTCTTGATATACCCTGACCGTATATAATATCAAATTCCGCCTCTTTAAAAGGAGGAGCAACCTTATTTTTAACTACCTTAACCTTGGTTCTGTTACCAACCATTTCGCCGTCGCCCTTAATGGTTTCCACTCGGCGAACATCCATTCTCACAGACGCATAGTATTTAAGAGCCCGTCCCCCTGCAGTTGTTTCAGGGTTGCCGAACATAACTCCAACTTTTTCACGGAGCTGATTTATAAATATTGCAGTTGTGTTGGATTTACTGATAATACCAGCCAACTTACGGAGAGCCTGGGACATAAGTCTTGCCTGAAGGCCCACATGGGAATCACCCATAAGTCCCTCAATTTCCTGTTTCGGAACAAGAGCCGCAACAGAGTCAATAACAATAACATCAATAGCACCGCTTCTCACAAGCTGTTCTGTTATTTCAAGAGCCTGTTCGCCTGTGTCAGGCTGCGAAACAATCAAATCATCTATATTTACGCCGAGAGCCTCTGCATAAACCGGGTCTAAAGCGTGTTCCGCATCAATGAATGCCGCCTCTCCGCCAAGCTTTTGAGCCTCTGCCGCAATATGAAGGGCAACGGTTGTTTTACCTGATGATTCAGGGCCGTATATTTCAATAATTCTTCCTCTCGGAACACCGCCTATTCCAAGGGCAACATCAAGAGCAATTGAGCCTGTGGGGATTGCCTCAACCCTAACCTCAGGCTTTTCCCCAAGGCGCATAACCGCCCCTGCACCAAACTGTTTTTCTATCTGACCAAAAACGCTTTCCAGCGCTTTTTTCTTTTCTTCGTTCATTTCAAATCCCTACCTTCCTAGCTTTAATAATATCCTAAATTTCGCCCTGTGTCAATAATTTTTTTGCAGTATCAAAAGCAAGATCTTTGGCAAACTTAACCGCCTTACTTCTCACTTCATCACGGCTTCCCGAAAAGTTGCATTTATGAGCAATAACCCCGTCTTTAACCGCCACCGCAATATACACAAGACCAACAGGTTTATCCTTTGTTCCGCCGGTTGGACCTGCTATTCCCGTTATCCCGATTCCTATATGAGC
>JAZRTD010000042.1:0-14038 GCA_045651845.1 Clostridia bacterium
GAACAGATAAAAAATATTCCTGTAGCTATCTAAAGAGGAGGAAATTTCTATGAATATGATTGTTGCTGCAGATAAAGAGTGGGGGATTGGGAAAAACGGCGATTTGCTTGATAATATCCCTGAGGATATGAAGTTTTTTCGTGAAATGACAACTGGAAAGGTTGTTATTATGGGCGGTGTGACATTCTTGTCACTTCCGGGACAAAAACCCCTTAAAAACCGCACAAATATAATCCTCTCTGATGACGGAAGCGTGACTCACCCCGACGCAATCTGCTTTACCGACCTTGAGGAGGCAGTTAAGTATGCAAAGGCAAATTATAAATCCGAGGATATTTTCTTCATCGGAGGGGCGAGTATATATAATCAATGTATAAAATATATTGATACGGCGTATATAACTGTTATAGATAAGGTTTATGACGCAGACAGATTTATTCCCGATTTTAATGCCTTCCCCGACTGGCGGATTGCAAGCGAGGAAATGGTTAAAACCGAAAAAGGAATATATATAACCTTTACGAAATATGTAAGGGTTTAGGATTTTTGCGCTCTGCCTGTTTTGGCGGAGCGTATTTTAAAAGGAAGTGATAAAATGAAGATTGTTATGACAGACTGCCAGACAATAACAAAAGGTGATTTGGACTTGTCAGCTTTTGATGCACTTGGTGAGGTGGTTATATATAACCTTACACCAAAGGATAAAATTCACGAAAGAATAAAGGACGCAGATGCGGTTATCTGCAACAAAACCGTGCTTAATGAGAGTAATCTTAAAGATACAAAGGTTAAATACATAGGACTTTTCGCAACGGGATATAATAATATTGACACGGAATACTGCAAAAATAACGGCATAACCGTCTGCAACGCAGGGTCATATTCCACTGAGGCGGTGGCACAGCATACCTTTGCCTTTATTTTAAACTATTACAATAAGGTTGCGGATTATGCGGATTTTGTCAAAAACGGGGGCTGGAAAACAAGCGAAACCTTTTCCCCTTTCGTCTTTTCTCTGTCTGAACTCAAAGGGAAAACAATCGGCATAGTGGGCTTTGGCAAAATCGGACAGGAGGTTGCCAAAATTGCAAAAGCCTTTTCAATGAATGTTTTGGTTTATACAAGAACAAAGAAAGAGATGGAGGGAATTTCCTTTGTGGATTTTGATGAGCTTGTTAAAACCTCCGATATTGTAACGGTTCATTGTCCTTTAAATAAACAGTCAGAGAAAATGTTCACGAAAGAGGTATTCTTAAAGTTTAAAAAGGACGCGCTGTTTATAAATACCGCAAGAGGCGGAGTTATAAATGAGCAGGATTTGATAGATGCTCTTAATAATGGAATTATTTGCGGAGCGGGGATTGATGTTTTGGAGGAGGAGCCTATGAATGTTGATTCAAAGCTTCCTGAGGCGAAAAACATTATGATAACCCCTCATATCGCCTGGGCACCTATTGAGACCAGAAACAGAGTGGTTAAGGTTGCAAGCGATAATCTTAAGAATTATATTGAGGGCAATCCGACTAATGTGGTAAATTTATAAGAGGAGTGAAAAAATGGTTGATAATAACGCACTTTTTAAGTTTTCATACGGACTTTATGTGCTAACGGCAAAAGACGGGGGGAAGGATAACGGCTGTATCATAAATACAACGCAGCAAATAACAAATTCACCGAATCGGATTTGTGTTGCGGTTAATAAGGCTAATTTTACCCACGATATGATTGTCAGAACGGGAGTTTTCAATGTTTCGGTTTTAGCTGAGAGCACACCTTTTGAGGTTTTTAAGCATTACGGCTTTAAGAGCGGAAGAGATACGGAAAAGTTTTTCGGCGAACCGCTTAGAACTGAAAACGGAGTTGCTTATGTTGGCGGTGTTTCAAATGCAGTAATCTCTGGGAAGGTTGAAAATATTGTTGACTGCGGAACACATTCCCTTTTTATAGCGGAGGTTACGGAAGCAAAGATATTAAGTGATGAAAAATCCGTCACGTATGAATACTATTTTGCAAACATTAAACCAAAGCCCCAAAAGCAGGAGAAAAAAGGCTATATCTGTAAAATCTGCGGGTATGTCTATGAGGGCGAACCTCTTCCCGAGGACTTTATATGCCCGATTTGTAAGCACGGCACAGAAGATTTTGAAAAAATTTTATAGAAATTATAATCCCCGTATCCCCCATAGGAACGGGGATTTTTGCATATACAATAAGGTGCGCATAAGGGAAAATGACCAAAAAAATTTGACAAGACATTGAAAATGTTGTATAATATATAAGGTTTAAAAATTCAGATAAAGGAGATGAAGTTGCGACAGTAAGGTCAGCGATTTACGGAGGTTAAAATGTTAAAAAGATTATTAAGTATATTTATTATATTGATTTTTGTTTTGAGTCTTGGCGCAAATGTTGTTTCCGCGTCAGGTTTCTATGGGACAGTTACAGCGTCGCTTCTTAATGTCAGAGCTGAAAATAACACGGCTTCGGCAGTTATTACCCAGCTTCCATACGGAACTAATGTTTCCGTAAACTGGACTCAGCCGGGTTGGGCGAATATAACTACATACGGAGGACAAACAGGATATGTTTCTCTGGATTATTTAACAGTCATTCAGGGCGAGCTTCCTGCAAGAAATGTTGTTGCAACACAGGGACAGGCAGTTCTTGAGATTGCAAAGCGTTATCTCGGCCTTGCATACAGATACGGCGGAAACTCTCCGTCAACAGGATTTGACTGCAGCGGTTTTGTTAAGTATGTCTATGGTCAAATGGGTGTTACATTAAACCGTGTTGCGGCAGACCAGATGAAGAACGGTATTGCGGTTGATTTTTCTCAAATTCAGGTTGGCGATATAATCGGTTTTTATAATTCATCAGGATATATAAGCCATGTTGGAATTTATGCAGGGAACGGAATGATGATTCATTCACCGCAAACAGGCGATGTTATTAAATATGAAAGCGTTGTTTCAGGGAACTACGGGGCGCGCGGTAAGTTAGTAAGAAGAATATTCTATTAAGAAAAAGCGGTTTGAAACCGCTTTTTTTTGAAGGAGTTGAAGGTTTATGGAAATTAAGGATTTTGAAAAACAAATATCTTCAAATGACCTTAAAAATATATATTTTCTCTACGGGGATGAGCAATTTTTAATCGAAACGAAAATTAAAGCGATTAAGAAAAAGCTTATTGACCCGTCCTTTGCCGACTTCAATTTTGCCCTTTATAACGGAAGAGATAACGATATAACCGATGTTTTAACTAATGCGGCAGCTTTTCCCGTTATGTCTGACCGAAAGCTTATAATTCTTAAAAATACAGGTTTTTTAAGTAACCAGAAATCCAGAGAGTTTAAAGAGCTTCGTGAGTTTATAGCCGATATTCCCGATTATCTCTGCCTCTTGATTGTTGAAGATGGATTTGACAAAAAGAAAGAGCCAACCATAAGATTTGTTGAAGAACAGGGCGGGATTGTAAGATATGACTTTATGCCACAGCCACAGGTTGAAAGATGGCTTGAAAAGCTTTTTGAGAAGAATGAAAAAATAATATACCCCAAAGAGCTTACGGCAATGGTCAAGCGTTGCGGCGGAAGTCTTATGAATATTTATCAGGAATTCTTAAAACTGATAAGTTATATGGGTGAGAGGACAAAGGTTACTGCAGAGGATATTGAAAATGTTGTTTTAAAATCGCTTGATGTTGCGATTTTTGATTTAGTTGACCATATTATTGAAAACCGTCCTGCAAAGGCGTTAGAGGCTTATAAGGAGCTTTTGGAGCATAAGAACGAACCTATAAGCATAATAAGCGCCATTTCTTCAAAGCTTTCCGATTTGCTTGCGGCGAAGATTTTGTCATCAGAGGGTGTTAGTGTTTCTGAAATGGGGAAATACCTTGAGTGTCTGCCTCAGGATTGGCTGATTAAAAAAACGGTTGCTCAAAGCAAGAAATTCGGTGAAAAATATCTTCGAAGAATGGTTAAAAAATGCCTTGACTATGATATAAAAGTCAAAACAGGACTGATGGATAAAGAGATTGCTCTGCAACTTCTTATTGCAGATTTAGTAAAATAAATGAATAATGAATAAAGGCGATGCATTCCGCATCGCCTTTTATATTATCTGTTTACATAATATTTAACAAGCTCTTCTAAAATTTCGTCAGGCTCAACCTTTTGGATAAGGCTTCTTGCCCCGTTGTGAGCCGTTATATATGACGGGTCGCCAGACATAATATATCCAACAATCTGGCTTATGGGGTTATACCCTTTTTCGGATAAGGCATTGTGGACTGTGAGGATAATTTCCTCAAGTGCCATTGGCTGTTTTTCAACCTTAAATTTAATTGTAGCATTATTATCGTTATTCATATCTGTCAACCTCCTTGTTTATATTATCTTAATTCTGCGTTCAATGTATTCTTAAGTCCTGTAAGTATTTTTTCCATAACAGCATTAACTTCATCATCTGTAAGGGTTCTGTCATTTGCACGGAATACCAAAGAATATGCAACGCTCTTTTTGTTTTCGCCAAGCTGTGCGCCTCTGTAAATATCAAAGAGTGCATAGCTTTCCAAAATGCCGTCAATTTCTGCCTCAAAAATTTCGGCAATATCCCCAACATTGACATTCTCATCAACAACCATAGCAATATCACGGGTTGTTGCAGGGAATTTCGGCAGAGCCTTATAGGTCTTTTTACTGTCAGCACACTTGAAAATTGTTGCAAAGTCAAGCTCTGCAAGATAGATTTCTGTATTTATCTTGTAGTTTGCCGCAACAAATGGGTGTGCCTGACCCATAATACCGATTTTCTCACCGCCGCAGTAAATTTCAGCACACTGACCGGGGTGGAATGTTGTATTGTCGGAAACCGCAACATATTTCACCTTTTTAACGCCCATTGCATCAAAAAGATTTTCAACAGCACCCTTTAAATCGTAGAAATCGCCGTTTCCGTACATACCGATTGCAACAGTTTTTCTCTCGTCGGGAAGCTGGTTGCCTATATTAATATATATGCTTCCAAGCTCGAAAAGAGAAGCTGATGGAATACGCTTATTGTAGTTTGTCTTAAGAACTTCGCACATTGAAGGAAGCATTGATGTTCTCATAACGCTGTTCTCTTCGCCCAAAGGATTTAAAATCTTAACAAAGTTATATTTTGTATCGCCCTTTGGAATTGCCAGAAGTTCGTTTTCTTTCGGGTCTGTGAAAGAATATGTTATAATTTCGTCATAGCCGTCGGCAACTAAAATATCTTTAATTTTTGCCTCTGCTTTCTGTTCGGGGGTTCTTCCTCCGCAGGTAACGGCGGTGTCCATAAGTGTTGTGGGGATTTTGTCATAACCGTAAATTCTTGCAACTTCCTCAGCGATGTCCGCCATAGATTCAATGTCACCGCGGAATGACGGAACAATAACCTTGTCCCCCTCAACCTTAAATTCAAGGGATGCCAGAATGTCAATCATTTCGTTTCTTGAAATGTCCATTCCTAAAAATGCGTTCATTTTTTCAGGCTCAAAAGGAAGAACGATAGTTTCCTTAAGGTTACCGCAAACCTCAATTGTTCCCTCTAAAACATCACCTGCGCCCATCTGGGAGATAAGCTGACAAGCTCTCTCGATTGCACCGTCTAGATTATAAACATCAAGTCCTTTTTCAAAAAGAGCAGATGCGTCAGTTCTCATACCAAGAGCCTTTGCCGCACGGCGGACTGATGTTCCGTTAAAGGTTGCCGCTTCAAAAAGAACGGTTGTGGTATTTTCCTTAACTTCGGAGTTAGCACCGCCCATAACCCCTGCAACACCGATTGCCTTTTCAGCGTCGGAAATACAAATCATTGAGGAGTTAAGAGTTCTTTCCTGGTCGTCAAGAGTTTCAAGAATCTCCCCGTCTTTTGCCCGTCTTACAACAATTTTCTTCCCTGCAACGCAGTCAAGGTCGTAAGCGTGCATTGGCTGACCATATTCAAGCATAACATAATTTGTTATGTCAACTATATTGTTAATTGCTCTTATTCCGCAAGCACTAAGGCGTCTTTGCATCCATTCAGGAGACGGCCCGATTTTAACATTTTTAACAACCTTACCCAAAAATCTCGGGCAGAGGTCAAAGTCAAGCACCTCAACAGTTGCATTATCTTCAGCTTTTTCAGGAATTTTCTTATAATCTGTCGGGTCAGGGATTGAGAAATCATAGCCAAAAGTTGCGGCGGTTTCTCGGGCTAAACCGATAATGCTCATACAGTCAGGGCGATTTGATGTTATTTCAAACTCAACAATCTTTTCGTCAAGTCCTAAATACTTACAAACATCAACACCGATTGGAGCATCTTCGGGAAGAATCAAAATTCCCGTAGCTCTTTCTTTGGAAGTTCCAAGCTCGTCAGTGGAGCAGAACATACCGTCGCTGACAACACCGCGAAGCTTTCCTCTTGTTATTTTCTGTCCGCCGTAAACTGTTGATTTATGCATAGCAACAGGAACAATTGCTCCCTCAAAAACATTGGTTGCAGCAGTAACAATCTGAATAGGTTCGCTTTCCCCAACATTAACCTGACAAACAACTAATTTGTCAGCGTCAGGGTGTTTCTCGACTTTTAAAACCTTTCCTGTTCTTATGTTCTCCGCCTCACCGCCAAGTCTTTCGGTTCCCTCAACCTTTGAGCCGGACATTGTCATTTTATGTTCATATTCTTTTGTTTCGATTTCGCCTATATTCATATAGTCACGAAGCCATGACATTGGTAAATTCATTATTTATTCCATCCTTTCAATCTAAATTAAAGCTCTTAAAACTGCTCTAAAAATCTTGTATCGTTTTCGTATAAAAGTCTTATGTCGTCAATGTCATATCTGAATAATGCAACACGCTCAAGACCTATGCCGAATGCAAAACCGGAATAAACGTCAGTGTCAATTCCGCAGTTTTTGAGAACTTTAGGATGAACCATTCCGCAACCTAAAATTTCAATCCAGCCCTCGCCCTTACAGAAACGGCAACCCTTGCCGCCGCAGTTGAAGCAGGAAATATCAACTTCTGCGCTTGGCTCTGTGAACGGGAAGTGGTGGGGACGGAAACGGAGCTTTGTGTCATCGCCGTAAAGCTTTTTAACAAATACTTCAAGGGTTCCCTTAAGGTCAGACATTTTAATTCCCTTGTCAATAACAAGACCTTCAACCTGATGGAAAACAGGGGAGTGAGTTGCGTCAACCGCATCACTTCTGTAAACTCTGCCCGGGGAAATAATCCTGATTGGCGGAGCCTGTTTTTCCATAACACGAACCTGAACAGGAGAGGTCTGGCTTCTTAAAACAACATCATCGTTTATATAGAATGTATCCTGCGTATCACGGGCAGGGTGGTCCTTTGGAATATTGAGAGCCTCAAAGTTATAATAGTCAAGCTCAACTTCAGGACCTTCGGCAATGGTGAAACCCATACCGATAAATATGTCTTCAAGGTCGTTTAGAACCTTTGTAAGCGGATGAAGTGTGCCGTGGCTTGATTTTTTGCCGGGCATAGTAACATCAAGAGTTTCGGCTTTGATTTTGTCCGCAAGAGCGGATTTTTCAATGCTTTCCTTTTTCTCTTCAATGGCATTTTCAATAAATGTTCTGACCTCGTTGGCAAGCTGGCCGATTATGGGACGTTCCTCGGCAGAAAGCCCGCCCATCCCTTTCATAACGGCAGTAAGCTCACCTTTTTTACCTAAAAATTTAACACGAAATTCTTCGATTTTATCGAGAGAGTTAATTTCGCCAAGCTGTGCCTCGGCATTTAATCTGATTTGATTTAACTGTTCTTTCAATTTTATCTTCCTTTCCTATTTCTGCCGTGAAAAATAATTTCCGGCAACAATTATATCGTTAATATTGATGCAATCCATCATTTTTTTGTCCATTTCCTCAACATATTCTCTGTTTTCGTCAGTTATTTCCAAAGTATCGTCGCGGTATATTTCACCGTCATACCAGGTCATACTGCTGAAATACGCAAAGCCTTTGTTATTGGGGTCGAAGACATCATCCCCGATATATCCGCCGAAACGGTCAAGCCCGAAAAGATTTATGACGGTCGGAAGTATATCCTTTGTGCTTGAAACTTTTGTAATTTCCATTTTGGGAGACCCCTTATGATAAATGAAGAAGGGAGTCTCCTCGATAAATCGTTCTCCGCCAAGCAGGGATAACCCTTTAACAATAGCCTCTTTGGAATATCCGTAGGTGTAGTGGTCAGTGAACATAACGAAAACCGTGTCGTCCATAAGACCGTCTCTCTCAAACCTTTCTATGAGAATTCGTATAAATTCGTCTGTATCTTTTGCAAGAAGTCTTGCGTTGTTGTATTCGTTTGTGTATGACTGCCATTTCTCGTCGGTAACTTCGGAAAAGTCCAGCTCCTCGCTCATTTCGTCTGCTTTAAGGAGCATTGATTTAAAGCTTTCCACGCTGACCATATCCACAAGGTTTGGATATTTAAGCTTTGCGGCATCAATTTTATCGTCAGCATTATAGGGCAGGTGTGCCGAATAGGTAATCATAAAATTGAAGAATTTTTCGTTTTCAGTCATTTTTTTGTATATATCATCTTCAGGGAGAAGAAATACATTGCTGTCAAGCTCCGCCTCAGCCTCGGTCATATAATCCATAAAGGAAATATAATCGTCATAGCCGAAAGCCTTGTGCATAGTTGCCCTGTTGTAAAACTCCATCTTGTTGTAATGGAACTGATTAACCGAATAACCCTTTGCCTTAAATAATTTAGGCATTGTATAGGGGAATTCGTTGTATCCGTAGATTGATGCGCTGGATGTTGATTTGGGAGTATAATAACCAGTGTTCAGGGCAAACTCGGAATTAAATGTGTAACCTCCGCCAAAGGGAGAGGCGATGTGGTTTTTAAAATTAATTCCCTGATTCATAAGACGGTATATGGTTGGGGTTGTTTCGGGACTAATCATCCAGTCATCTATGCTTTCAAGCATAATAACCATAACATTTTTGTCTTTAAAATAGCCTGTCATCTCGTTTTCAGCGGGATTTGACGAGAAACTGTTGTCATTATGTT
Source organism: Clostridia bacterium (assembly GCA_045651845.1). Taxonomy (GTDB): domain Bacteria; phylum Bacillota; class Clostridia; order Monoglobales; family Monoglobaceae; genus SIG454. The sequence goes on from JAZRTD010000042.1 coordinate 9,072, forward strand.
TAACATACTCATCAACCTTTTGGAATTCTTCGTCGGTAAAGCCTGTGCTGTCAAACAGAGGATGAGTAATGCTCCTTATCATAAACTGATAAATGCCCATAACCCTTATACATCTGTCAGGGTCCGCCATATCTGAATATACAAATCGGGGACGCTTCCAGGTTGACCATATCTTAGAGTTGCTTTTTTCTGCCGAACTAACCGTCATAAACGACGCCAGAAGCACGATTATAAGAGGGAAAGCAAGGGCGATTGTCCAGAATTTTTTCGGAATTGTCTGTTTCTGCCAGCATTTACAAGCAAGAACCAAAGAGCCGATTGACAAAACAGTGTATAAAATCAGCCACGGCGAAATGTACTGATAAAGAATGGGGATATATGCCGCACCCTCGGTTGCAAGAAATATGCTGTTTAGCATAAAAAACCTGCCGAACATTGTGTAGTATATAAACTCCGAAATCATCAGAATATTTGCAAGGGAAGCAATTATAATAAAAGTAATCCTTCCTGATTTTTTCGGCATAATGTATATGCAGAGAAACAAAATAATGCAAATCCAAGCCACCGTAAAAAGGATTGAAACCAGATGGCAAAGAAAGAACCGATAAAGGGCACCCTCGTCCACGCGGAAATCAACAAAAATAACTTTGGATTTTAAAACCAGGTCAGGAATAAGCAATGAGAGTACAGCAAAAAAGAAGAACCAAAGCTGATTCCCTTTAAAAAATTCTCGGATTTTATCTGCTATCTTGATTTTATTCTTTTGGTTTATTTCAGACATTTTCTACCCGACCATTCCTTGCGTAATAATTATAGTATAATCTAAAAAGTTATTATATCACAATATTAAATAAAAAACAATATTTTCTTGGAATTTTCTCCATAAAAAATTAAAAAAATAAGATAAGAATTTTCACAGTTTTCAGGGGAATGAATATTATGGAGTAAAAGGCAAAGGTGGTTTTTAAAAATGAAGTCAAGAAGAAAGCCTGTGTGCATTCCAAGGCTCATTGGCTGTATGCTTATAACGCTGGGGCTTGGGATTTTTATCGCCAACATAATTCCATATTATCTTCTGATATTTCTTCTGGGCCTGGGAATTATGATTTTCGGTGTACTGTGTCTTTTAAAACATTAAAAATGAAAGGAAGATTGCAAAGTGAAAATTGTTGTGGTTTCGCCGCCGAAATTTTTCAGAGGAATTTTAAAAACTATTTTCAGGATAAAACCTGAAAGTCATTAAAAAACTTTAAACACACAAAAAGCTCGCATAGAAAATCCTATGCGAGTTTTAAATTCTGTCTTAATTCAGATTAAACGGCTCTCTGAACTTTTCCGGATCTTAAGCATCTTGAGCAAACATACACTCTTGTAGGTGTGCCGTCAACAACCGCCTTTACTCTTCTGATATTTGGCTTCCACATTTTGTTGGAACGACGGTGTGAGTGAGATACCTTAATTCCGAAAGTAACACCCTTGCCGCAAACTTCGCACTTAGCCATATATAAACACCTCCTGATTAGCATTAGTCCATATCAACTTGCACTATTATAACAGATTATTAAAAAAATTGCAAGTACTTTTTGAAATTTTTTTATTTTTTTGTGCGGAAATTGCGAAATTCCGTTGCAAAATCAAAAAAATATAGTATAATATAATTATATAATTATGCGTTTACATAAGGAGTTACGGTTATGGCTGAGAATTTTACAGTAAGTTTGGATAAGATTATAAAGGAGTTTAAGCTTGAGTCAATTTATCTTCCTGAGCGGGAAGTTCTCATTGATTCGGCGGATGTTAACCGCCCCGGTCTTCAGATGGTTGGGTTTTATGATTATTTTGACGCGACCCGTATTCAAATCTTAGGCAGGGTTGAAAATTCCTATCTTGAGGATATGACCTCGGAAGAAAGATACAGTCATTTAAACAAATTCTTTGAAAAGAAAATTCCCGTGGTTATCGTTGCCCGAAACATTCCGATTTCTCCGGAGATGCTTGAGCTTGCGAAAAAGTATGACACTCCTGTTTTGAGAACTGCAATTTCAACTTCAGCATTTATGAGTGCCTTAATTGCATACCTTAATGTTGAGCTCGCGCCAAGAATAACAAGACACGGCGTTTTGGTTGAGGTTTATGGTGAAGGTATCCTTATTTTAGGGGAAAGCGGTGTCGGTAAGAGCGAAGCGGCAGTTGAGCTTATGAAGAGAGGCCACCGTCTTGTTGCGGACGACGCAGTTGAGATTAAAAAAGTTTCCTCAAAAGCTTTGGTTGGTTCATCCCCTGATATTATCCGCCACTTTATCGAAATCAGAGGTATCGGAATTGTTGATGTAAAGCGTATTTTCGGTATGGGTGCTGTTAAAGATACAGAAAAGATTGACCTTGTTATCCATCTCGAAACCTGGCAAAGGGGAAAACAGTATGACAGACTTGGTCTTGTTGATGAATATACAAATATTTTAGGTCTTGATATTCCCTCTCTTACAATCCCTGTAAGACCGGGCAGAAACCTCGCCATTATCTTTGAGGTTGCGGCAATGAACAACCGTCAGAGAAGAATGGGCTATAATGCGGCAGAGGAATTAAACAATAGAATTATGGAGCAGATGAATTTTTAGCATAAGGAGAAAAAAATGAAAATACTTACGGATGTTCACACACATACTATGGCAAGCGGTCACGCTTATTCAACTCTTACGGAAAATGTCAATTCAGCAAGGGAAAAGGGTCTTCAGCTGATTGCAATGACGAACCATTGCCCGAGTATGCCTGATGCGCCCTATTTATGGCACTTTGAAAATATGAAAGTAATCCCGAGAACAATAAACGGGGTTAAGGTTTTGCGCGGGGCGGAGCTTAGTGTTCTTAATAAAAAGGGAGAGGTGGATTTGGACGAAAACCATCTTAAAAGGCTTGAGATTGCTATTGCCTCTATTCACCCGTCTATGTTCCAGGACAAAAAGGAAGATGACCACACCGAGACATGGCTTAATGTTATGGAAAATCCTTATGTGGATATTTTGGGACATACAGGCAGAAACGGTTTTAAATTTGACTGCGATACGGTAGTAAAAAAAGCAATTGAGAAAAATATCTGTATAGAGGTAAACCGCTATACAATAAGAAATCCTGAATTTCGTCAGGCGTGCAGAGAAATCATTCTTTGTTGCAAGAAACACGGAGCAAAGATAACTGTTGGGTCGGACAGCCATTTCTGGGATACAATCGGCGATTTTGATGATACAATTGACCTTCTTACGGAGCTTAACTTCCCTGAGGAATTGATTGTAAACCGCAATATGGAGAGCCTTATGGAGCATCTTAAAGCTAAAAAAGAGTTTATAAAATTTGATTTTTAGTCAGGAGTTATTATGATAGAAAATAAACTTATATCCATTCTTGGCGAGAAAAATGTATTGAAAAATGAGCCAATGAGAAAGCATACAACCTTTAAAATAGGCGGGAATGCGGATTTTGTTGTGTTCCCCGAAACATCGGAGCAGATTGTTTCGGTTTTAGTGCTTGCAAAGGAAGAGAATATTCCCGTAACAATCCTTGGAAACGGCTCAAATGTTCTGGTTGGTGACAAGGGGATACGGGGAATTGTTGTTATCATTTCAAAAAATATGAGCCGTATTGAAATTGACGGAAACAAAGTCAGGGCAGGGGCAGGAGTTCTGCTCTCTAAACTTGCCAATGTGATTTACGAAAATTCTTTAAAAGGCTTTGAGTTTGCCTCGGGAATCCCCGGGTCCTTGGGCGGAGCGATTTATATGAATGCAGGGGCATACGGAGAGGAGATTTCGGGGATTGTTGAAAGCGTAACATATATTGATTGTGAGAATAATATAAAAACAATTCCTCTTTGTGAATGTGATTTTGGATACAGACACAGTCTTTTTGAGTGTCAGGGCGGAATTGTGACGGAGTGCACTCTCTGTCTTGAAAAAGGGGATAAGGCTGAAATTAAAGAAAAGACAGAGGACCTTCGTGAAAGAAGAACCTCGAAACAGCCTCTTGATAAACCCAGCGCAGGAAGCACCTTCAAACGCCCCGAGGGGTATTTTGCAGGGGCGCTTATAGAGCAATCGGGGCTTAAAGGTTTTAAAATCGGCGGAGCGGAAATCTCGAAAAAGCACGCAGGATTTGTTGTAAACAACGGCAATGCAACGGCTAAAGATGTTCTTGATGTTATAAAGCACGCGCAAAAAACCGTAAAAGAAAAATTTGGAATTGAACTTGAGCCTGAAATAAGGGTTATAGGTGAAATTTGATTGTGTAAGGAAAAGCAGGTGGGAACAAATGAAAATTATAATTGTTACGGGTCTTTCGGGAGCAGGAAAGTCAAGAGCAATTCAGTGCCTTGAGGATATAGGGTATTTTTGCGTGGATAATATGCCCCCTCAACTTCTCTTGAAATTTGTTGAGCTTTACCGCTCGGGGGACACAAAAAAGGGGATTGCCATTGTCTGCGACATAAGGAGCGGAAGTATGTTTTCTGAGCTTTCCCAAAGTCTTGATGAGCTTAGGAGTGCAGGACATAACTATAATGTTCTGTTCCTTGAGGCATCTGATGAAACACTTATAAAAAGATATAAGGAAACAAGGCGGGTTCATCCTCTTTCGGGAGACGGACGAATAATTGACGGAATAAAAAAAGAGAGAGAAATCCTTGATGATGTCCGCAAAAAAGCGACGCATATTCTGGATACATCCCACCTTAATAGCAGTCAGCTTTCAAAGCATATTTCGGAGATTTATAAAGGTGAGGATTATTTCGACGGAATTATTATAAATGTTATGTCATTTGGTTTTAAAAACGGAATACCCCTTGATTCGGACTTGGTTTTTGATGTAAGATTTTTGCCAAATCCATTTTATATTCCCGAGCTTAAAAATCATACGGGACTAGAGGGCTGTGTTTCTGATTATGTTATGAGTTTTGAGCAAAGCCGTGAGTTTTTAGA
>JAZRTD010000043.1:0-12044 GCA_045651845.1 Clostridia bacterium
TCGTTTTTCAGAATGGTTGAAGATGTGTGGACAATAGACGGCCTTGAGATGTCAGGCGAGAAAAATGCCACAGAGATATATGGTCTAATAAGGGGAATGACAATCCCCCTGCTTGTCTTTCCGCTAAATCTGATTTCGTCATTTATGGCATTGCTTGTGCCTGAGGTATCAAGAGCGGAAGAAAAGGGGAAGCTTTCGGCAATTGTCAAACGAGTGGGAAAAACGGGAATTGTTTTCGGGCTTATGGTTTTTGCAGTATTTTATGTTTTTGCAGAAGATTTGTCAGTTGCGGTTTACGGAACCAAAGCCGCAGCAAAGTACATAAAACCCCTTTGTGTTTTGTGTCCCGTTATGATAATAGATTCTCTTTCAAACGGAATGCTCGGGGGATTGGGCGAGCAGAAAACACTGCTCGGGTACAGTATAGCGGATACTGTGTTAAGACTCTTTATGGTATATTTTATACTGCCTCTTAAAGGGAATTTGGTTATAATTATAATGACTTTTTTAAGTAATTTCCTGACCTGCGGTCTGAATGTGCAAAAAATTAAGAAAAAGGCAGGCGAATATATTGCCCTCAAAGACACCATAAGACCCATAATATGTGCTGTCCTTGTTGCTATGTGCGGTGAAATCCTTATACCTAAAACCTTAAGCGGAATTCATCTTGTCTTTGCTATTGTTATGCTATCAATGGCTTATATAGGCATGCAAATTAAAAAGCGGTAATTTTTAAATTAAACTGGATTTATAGTTTTATCTGTGATATACTAATAGAAAAAGGAGGCGGAGAAGAAATGGGAAATAAACAATATTTGTGCATTGACTTAAAGAGCTTCTATGCCTCTGTGGAGTGTGTGGAGCGAGGGCTTAATCCTATGACAACAAACCTTGTTGTGGCTGACTCTAAAAGAACTGAAAAAACTATTTGCCTTGCAGTAACTCCAAGTCTTAAAGAGTACGGAATATCAGGCAGAGCAAGACTCTTTGAGGTAATCCAAAAGGTGGGGGAAATCAATAAAGAACGAAAAAGACGGCTTTTTGGGAAAGACTTTGAGGGTGAGTCCTATGATAAAACAGAGCTTCTTGAAAATCCGTTCCTTTCAGTTTCATATATAACTGCCCCGCCCCGAATGGCGCATTATATAACCCACAGCACAAAAATATATGATATATATTTAAAATATGTTGCCCCCGAGGATATTCACGTGTATTCTATAGACGAGGTGTTTATGGATATAACAAGCTATCTTAAAAACGGGAAAATGACCGCTCGGGAAATGGCATCAAGAATTATAAAAGATGTTCTTAAAACAACAGGGATAACAGCAACGGCAGGAATTGGAACAAATATGTATCTGGCTAAAGTTGCGATGGATATTGTTGCGAAAAAAATCCCTGCAGATAGAGACGGAGTGCGGATAGCTGAGCTTGATGAAATGACATACAGGAAAGAACTTTGGACCCATAAACCTCTTAAGGATTTCTGGAGAGTGGGGAGTGGATATTCAAAAAAACTTGAAGAAAACCGAATGTATACAATGGGAGATATCGCCAAAGCCTCTCTCTCAACCTATGGTGAGAACCTTTTATATAGACTCTTCGGCGTCAATGCAGAGCTTCTCATTGACCACGCCTGGGGGGTTGAGCCGTGTACTATTGCGGATGTGAAAGCCTATAAACCTGAAAATAAAAGTATCGGAGCGGGACAAGTCCTCCATTGTCCCTATGATTTTGAAAAGGCAAGGCTTATTGTTAAGGAAATGACAGAACTTTTATCTCTTGATTTGGTGGAAAAAAGAGTTGCAACAGACCAGATTGTTTTAACAGTTGGATATGATATTGAAAATCTTAAAAACGGGAATAAAGAGTATAAAGGCGAAATAACAACGGATTTTTACGGCAGAAAAGTCCCGAAACACGCCCACGGCACAGCCAATATCGGAAGATATACATCTTCGGCAACTGCTATGAAAAAAGCGGTTTTGGAGCTGTTTGATAAAATTGTGGATGAAAGTTTACTGGTAAGACGGATAAACCTCTCCGCCAATCATATTACCTATAAAGATGAGGCGGAGAACAGTCGAAAATTTAAACAGCTTGATTTATTCACAAGCTATGAGGAAACGGAAAAAGAGCAACAGGCAGAGGAAAGAGAGCTAAAACTCCAGCAGGCAACGGTCAATATCCGTAAAAAATACGGCAAAAATGCCGTTCTAAAAGGAATAAATCTTCAGGAAGGAGCAACAACCCTTGATCGCAACAAGCAAATCGGTGGTCATAAAGCGTAAAGAAATGAATAATTATGATGATATAATAAATCTTCCATATAAGAAGTCAAGTAAAAGACCAAGTATGGAAATAGTTAACCGCGCGGCGCAGTTTGCCCCATTTTCAGCCCTGACAGGATATGATGCGGCAGTAAAAGAAACCGCAAGACTGACGGATAAGAAAATTGAGCTTGACGAATATATGAAAGAAGAAATAAATTTAAAGCTTTTAAGCCTTTTGGAAAACGAGGGAAGCCAAGCGAAAATCACCTATTTTGTCTCCGACAAAAGGAAAGCGGGCGGAAAATACGAAACAAAAATCGGCACAGTCGAAAAGGTTAGGGAGTTTGAAAGAATCGTGGGCTTTTCCGACAAAACCGAAATCTTAATAGACGATATATTGGAAATTACGATAATATGAAAAAGCAGAAACGGTCTTTCGTTTCTGCTTTTTAGTATTACGCTGTAATATTTTCAAATTTGGCACTAATCAGGGAAACAAGGTCAAGAGGTGACATTTTTATCTGTGTCCCAAGCCTTCCTCCGCTAAACATAATCTTCTCAAAATTCTGTGCAGAGCCGTCAATAACGGTCATAAACTGCTTCTTCATTCCAATAGGACTGCAACCTCCGCGAATATATCCCGTAACTTTATTGATGTCAGCAACAGGAATCATTTCAACTGCCTTTTCAGAAACGGATTTCGCTGCCGCCTTTAAATCAAGCTCTTTGTGAACAGGAATAACGAAAACAAAGAAGTTTCCGCTTTTCCCTTTTGTCACAAGAGTTTTAAAGGTTTCATCAACGCTCTGATTAAGCTTTTGAGCAATGGCAACGCCGTCCATAAAGCCGTCGCTTTCGTAATTTATAAGCTCGTAAGAAATTTTGTTTGAGTCAAGAATTCTGACCGCATTTGTTTTCGCTTGTTTTCCCATTTATACCACCGTTTAAATATCCATAATAACAGGGAGAATCATTGGTTTTCTCTTGGTTTTTGAGAAAATGTATCCGCCCACTGCATTTTTAAGATTTGTTTTTATGCTTGACCAATCGGTTATATTTTTGTCCATACATTCGTCAAGAGCATCTATTGCGGCATACCGCATTTCGTCCATAAGATTTTCCGCCTCACGAACATATACAAATCCCCTTGAAATAATATCTGGCCCTGCAACAACTGTGCCTGATGCCTTGTCTATTGTAAGGACAATAACAATGAGTCCATCTTGCGCAAGATGTTTTCTGTCGCGGAGAACAATGTTTCCAACATCGCCGACACCAAGACCGTCAACAAGAATTTTCCCTGCAGGAACAGAGTCCACGATTTTGGCACTTGTTTTTGTAATCTCAAGCATTTTCCCGTTGTCCATCATAATAATATTTTTGCTGGGAATTCCCATCTGCATAGCAATCTCGCGATGAGCGCAAAGGTGTTTGTATTCCCCGTGAACAGGAATAAAATATTTCGGTTTTGCCAAGGCGAGAATAATCTTAAGCTCCTCCTGACAAGCGTGACCTGAAACATGAACATCGGCAAGCGCCTCATAAACAACCTCTGCCCCGTGTTTTAAAAGCTCGTTTATAACGGTTGAAATTGCCTTTTCGTTGCCGGGGATAGGACTTGCTGAAATAATAACCAAATCCCCGTTTTCAATGTTTGCCTTTTTATGCCCTGAAAATGCCATACGGGAAAGGGCCGCCATAGGCTCGCCCTGACTTCCGGTTGTAATAATAACAAGCTGATTTTTCGGATAGCGGTTAATATCGTCCAAAGAAATCAGAGTGTTTTTCGGGATTTTCATATAGCCAAGCTCAATTGCGGCAGAAAGGACATTTTCCATACTCCGCCCCGAAACCGCAACCTTTCTCTTATGCTTGACCGCAGCGTTTATAACCTGCTGAACTCTGTGAATATTCGACGCAAAGGTGGCAACAAATATACGCTTATCGCAGTTTTCAAAAATACTGTCAAAGGTCTTGCCGACAGTCCTCTCGCTCATAGTATAGCCTGTGCGCTCTGCATTGGTGCTGTCCGACATAAGAGCCAAAATTCCTTCGTTTCCAAGCTGACCTATTCTTGCAAGGTCAATCATTTCCCCATCGATTGGCGTGGGGTCGATTTTAAAGTCTCCCGTGTGAAGAACAACCCCTGCGGGAGTGTGAAGAGCCACCGCAACCGCGTCAGCAATACTGTGGTTGCTCCTTATATATTCAATTTTAAAATCCCCAAGCTTAAAAGTTTCACCAGGATTTACCACAACAGTCTTTGTGGAATTAACAATTCCGTGTTCCTCAAGCTTGTATCTGAGAATTCCAAGAGTAAGCTTTGTTCCGTAAACAGGAACATTAAATTCCTTTAAGAAATAAGGGATAGCTCCAATATGGTCCTCGTGACCGTGGGTTAAAACAATGCCCTTAATGCGGTTTTGATGCTTGACAAGGTAAGTCCAGTCGGGGATAACCATATCAACGCCAAGCATATCATCATCAGGAAAGGCAAGACCGCAGTCGAGTATAACAATGTCGCTCCCATACTCAAAAACGGTAAGGTTCTTGCCAATCTCCAGAAGCCCGCCAAGTGGCGTAATTTTTATTTTTTTAGATTTTTGCACAATTTACCTCCATTTTTAAAATTTTTCGTGCTGATAAAACACCAAAAAAGAGCCATAACCCCTTGTTGGGTAAGGCAAAAGGTGCTTTATTAAATTAACCGCTCAAATAATGTTAAATTAATTATAGCACAGTTTTGCAATATTTTCAATAGTTTTTAAAATATTTTCTCTTTTCTCTTTATTTTTCACTCCTTTTATGATAAAATTAAAATATATTTAACATAAGGAGAATAATATGGTTAACATAGGAAACGACTGGGACGAAATCTTAAAGGACGAGTTCCAAAAGGACTATTATCTTAAAATCCGCAGTTTTTTAAAAGACGAGTATAAAAACCATACAATCTACCCCGATATGTTTGACATATTTAATGCTTTAAAGTATACATCATATGAGGGTGCGAAAGTTGTCATAATCGGTCAGGACCCGTACCACGGGCCAAAGCAGGCACATGGACTATGCTTTTCCGTTCAGGACGGCATAAAACCGCCCCCATCGCTTGTGAATATCTTTAAAGAAATAAAAGACGATTTGGGAATTGAAATTCCCAAATCAGGAAATCTCACCAAGTGGGCAAAGGAAGGCGTATTGCTTCTTAATAATGTCCTAACCGTGAGAGAGGCATCTCCTAACAGTCATAAAGGCAAAGGCTGGGAAGAATTTACGGATTGCATAATAAAACACCTTAACGAAAGGGAAACGCCCCTTGTGTTTTTCTTGTGGGGGTCAAATGCAAGAGCAAAAACCAAGATAATAACCAATCCGAACCATTTGATTTTAGAAACTGTCCACCCAAGCCCCTTGTCAGCCTACGGCGGATTTTTCGGGTGTAAACACTTTTCAAAAGCCAATGAATTTTTAAAATCCAAAGGCATCGCCCCCGTGGACTGGAATCTTACATAAATTCGGGAAAATTGTTGACAAAACGGGGAATTTGTGATATTATTAACGATGGTCAAATTGTAAATAATTAAAAATTTAAATACATTATTGAAAGGAGCGGAATATTATGAAATATTCAGCTGAAGTTGAAATGATGTGTCCTTTGGCAAAAGGTGCATACCACGGCCCTGCACCAATTCCTCAGGAAGGAAAATGGACACAGGGAAAAGAAATTAAGGACATTTCTGGTCTTACACACGGTATTGGCTGGTGTGCTCCTCAACAGGGTACCTGTAAGCTCACTTTAAATGTTAAAGAGGGTATCATTCAGGAAGCTCTTGTTGAAACTGTTGGATGTAGCGGTATGACACACTCTGCTGCTATGGCATCTGAAATCCTTGTTGGAAAAACATTGCTTGAAGCTCTTAACACAGACCTCGTTTGTGATGCTATTAATACAGCTATGAGAGAGCTTTTCTTACAGATTGTTTACGGAAGAACACAGACTGCTTTCTCTGAAGACGGTCTTCCTATCGGTGCAGGTCTTGAAGACCTTGGTAAAGGCCTTAGAAGCCAGGTTGGAACAACCTATGCAACACTTGAAAAAGGTCCTCGTTACCTTGAGCTTGCAGAAGGTTACATCACAAAGATTGCCGTTGATGAAAATGACGAAATTATCGGCTATAAGTTCGTTCACCTCGGCAAGATGATGGAAATGATTGCAAAAGGTATGGACGCTAACGAAGCTATGGAAAAAGCAAGCGGACAGTACGGACGAGTTGATGATGCTGTAAAGCTCCTCGACCCAAGACACGAATAAGAGAGGGAGGTTATAACTATGGCTTTATTTGAAAGTTATGAAAGAAGAATAGACCAAATCAACGCAGAGCTTAAAAAGCACGGGATTTCTTCAATCGAAGAAGCAAAACAAATCTGTGATGATAAGGGTATAGATGTATATAACATCATTAAAGGAATTCAGCCTATCTGCTTTGAGAATGCTTGCTGGGCATATATCGTTGGTGCAGCAATCGCAATCAAAGACGGCGCAACAAAAGCGGCTGACGCTGCTGAAAAAATCGGTGTAGGTCTCCAGTCTTTCTGTATCCCAGGCTCAGTTGCCGATGACAGAAAAGTAGGGATTGGCCACGGTAACCTTGGCGCAATGCTTCTCCGTGAAGAAACAAAGTGCTTTGCATTCTTGGCAGGTCACGAATCCTTCGCTGCTGCTGAAGGCGCTATCGGTCTTGCAAGATCCGCTAACAAGGCAAGAAAAGAAGACCTTCGCGTAATCTTAAATGGTCTTGGTAAGGACGCTGCTCAGATTATTTCAAGAATCAACGGATTTACCTATGTTCAGACAAAGTTTGATTACCATACAGGTAAGGTTGAAGTTGTTAAGGAAACAGCTTATTCAAAGGGTGAAAGAGCAAAGGTACGTTGCTACGGCTCTGATGATGTTCGTGAAGGCGTTGCAATTATGCACCTCGAGGGCGTTGACGTTTCCATAACAGGTAACTCCACAAACCCAACAAGATTCCAGCATCCGGTTGCAGGAACATATAAGAAAGAATGTATTGAACAGGGCAAGAAGTATTTCTCTGTTGCATCAGGCGGCGGTACAGGAAGAACACTTCATCCTGATAATATGGCTGCAGGCCCAGCTTCTTATGGTATGACAGATACAATGGGAAGAATGCACTCAGATGCTCAGTTTGCAGGTTCATCTTCAGTTCCGGCTCACGTTGAAATGATGGGACTTATCGGTGCTGGTAACAACCCAATGGTTGGTATGACTGTTGCAGTTGCAGTTGCTATCGAAGAAGCTTGCAAATAATATAGAAATGGAATAGAAAAAGAGCGGAAATCCGCTCTTTTTTATTGACATTTTCAGGTAAATATACTATAATAATTACTGTATAAAACATACATAATGGAGGAAATAATTATGAATTCACAACAGGCAGTTCGTGCAGCTATGCAAGCACATACAATTATCCCTGCTTTTAACATTCCGTATCTTCCAATGGTTGAGCCGATTGTTAAAGCTATCGTTGACGAGGATTCTTTAGCTATGATTCAGGTTGCCCGTCTTGAATGGGAAAAGTTTGAGTCCCAGAGCCTTGAGGCTGTGGCAAAGGAATATCAGAAGTTCTGTAAAGAGGGTTACACCCTTCTTCATCTTGACCACGTTCCGGCAATTGATGAAGACCAGATGAAAGTTGACTATCTTTCTATCATAAAGCGCGCATTAGATAATGGATATCAGTCAGTTATGGTTGACGGTTCCCGTCTTCCTCTTGATGAAAATATCAAGACAACAGCAGAGGTTGCTGCAGTGGCAAAGGAATTTGGGGCAGCAGTTGAAGCAGAGCTTGGCGCAGTTTCAGGCCATGAGGGAAGCGGAATTGGTCTTAGCTATGAAGAACTCTTCACAACGAAAAAAGGCTTTACTAAACCTGAAGAAGCGAAGAAATTTGCATTAGAATCAGGCTGTGACTGGATGAGTGTTGCAGCAGGAAGCTTCCACGGGGCTATCGCATCAAGCACAAAGCATTTAAAGAAGCCACAGGCTCGCTTAGATATTGATCATATTGCAACGCTTTTTGAAGTAACAGGCAATATGCCTCTCGTTCTCCACGGCGGAAGCGGTATAGAACAGGATTATATTTTAAGAGCAATGGAAAACGGTATTGCGAAAATCAATGTCGGAACAGAAATCCGTCAGCCGTACGAATTTGCCCTTGAGGAAAAACCTGGTGATATTGCTTATGCACAGGAAAAGGTATATGAGCGTACACGCTGGGTAATAAGAGAATTTTTAAGAACAACAGGAAACCACACAAAATTAAAGTAAAATTAAAGCCAAACCTTAAGGTTTGGCTTTAATACATAAAAAGGGGAGATTATTATGCCTCTGGTTGATATGCCGGTTGAAGAACTTTATAAATATAAAGGGGTATCACCATGCCCAAAAGATATAGATGAATATTGGGATACTGCTCTTGAAGAAATGAACGCTTTAGACCCCAAAGCTGAATTTATCAAAAAGGAATATCCGTCGAAAATAGCGGATATGTTTGAGCTTTATTATACAGGAACGAAAAATGCGAGAATTTATGCAAAGGTTGCAGTTCCAAAAAATATCGTAGGGAAAGTCCCGGCTGTACTTATGTTCCACGGACTTTCAGGTTCATCCTGTGAATGGAGAGAACTGTTGACGTATGTTTCCCAAGGCTATGTAGTTGCATTTATGGACACCCGCGGTCAAGGTGGTTTATCTCAGGATGTTGGCGGAGTTGCGGGAACAACTTATACCACTCCGTTTATGAGGGGTATAGATGGAGATAAGCACGATTTGCTTATGCGAGATGTTTATCTTGATACAGCACTCCTTGCGAAAATTATAATGGGCCTTGACTATGTTGATGAAACACGGGTGGGCGTAACAGGCGGTTCGCAGGGCGGAGCTTTATCAATTGCCTGTGCTTGTCTTGTGCCGGAAATCAAGAAGTGTGTGCCGTGGTATCCTTATCTTTCGGATTATAAGAGAGTTTATGAAATGGACCTAAATAAGGAAGAGGCTTACGGAGGGCTAAGATATTATTTCAGACATTTTGACCCAACCCATAGCCGCGAAGATGAGATTTTTGAAAGACTCGGGTATATAGACCTTCAGAATATAGCGAAAAGAATGAAGGCGGAACTTTTGATGTTCACAGGTCTTATGGACACAACCTGTCCCCCCTCAACCCAGTTTGCGATTTATAATAAGGTAAATTCAAAGAAAAATGTGGTATTTTTTCCCGAGTATGGTCATGAGGGATTAAAAGGGGCAAATGATATGGCATTTGAATTTTTGAGTGACTTATAATAATAAAAATACCGTTGCAGTCTGAACTGCAACGGTATTTTTGTTTATTAATATCAGAAGAATATAAGTATAAGCTGTGAAGCTAACACAACCGCAATAAGTGCGATTGGATATGTTGCCGCATAAGCTGATGCAACATCTTCTGATTTAGCAACGCTGATAAGTGTTCCAAGCGCCGGTGTGCTTGTCATTCCGCCGGTTATTGAGCCTAAATTATTTAAAAGACTAAGCTTTAACACATATTTTGCAAATAAGAACCCGACAATCATTGGAATTGTTGTCATAAGGAATCCGTAAAGCAAATAAACAGGGTCAAAGTAGTTAACAAATTCAGCACCGCCGGAAATACCTGCCCCCATTAAGAACAGAATAAGTCCAAGCTCGCGGAAAATCTTAAGAGCATTTGTATCAGGCATAATTCTAACCTTTCCGATTTTACCAAAGTGACCGAAAATAAGTGCAGTCAAAAGGCATCCGCCTGTTGTGGTAAGTGAAAAAGATGCGGTGGAGGTAAGAGGTATTTTAATTTTACCGATAACAACACCGATTATAGTTGCAACAGCAAATGCTGCCAAGCCGTATCCATCAATTTTAATAAGCTTTTCATCAAGTGTCTTTTGTGCAACACCTTCAACGCTTGTAATTTTTGCAAGCTCTTCAGGCATATTTGCCTTTAAAAGCTTTGGAATAATCTGAACAAATAAAACAACGCCTATAACACCGTAAATGTAGGCAATTGCATACCCTGCTGAAACTGCATTAGGTGCAGGAGCCGCTTCCTTTGCCGCAGAAAAAGCGGGAGTTGATGTAAGAGAACCTGACATTAAGCCAACAACCGTTGATGTAAAAGTATCAGGATTTTCGCCAAGACCCCTGCCGATAAAAATACAAGCAACGGCAACCAATGCTCCGGAAACAATAATTATAAGTCCTAAAAGCACATAAGAGGTAAAGTTTTTCTTTAAATTTCCAAAAAACTTTGGACCTGCTATAAACCCAACGGATGTAACGAAAAGTATAAGACCAAGGGTCTCAACAAGAGAGAGAAGACTGTCAAGGGTCTTTGCGTCTCCACCGACGCCGTCCTTAAGCCACGGATAAAGGAAACATCCGAAAAGCAAGGCTATAACAAAAACTCCTGCACTTTCGAGAGCCACGCCTTTAATTGTTATTCTGCCCAAAGCATAGCCAACTGCAATAATTGCAAAGATACAGAATAATAAAAATGTTATTCCGGATAAGGAGATAACTCCGTTAAATAATTCCATAAAGAATAAACCTCTTTTCTGTTATCTTGTATATTTTGGAAGAAGTTTTGGAGAAACTGTTTCGGTTTCAATTCCAGCTTCTTTTATTTCGTTTTCAAACTTTTCAATATGTGATAAAGTAAGCTTACCAACCTTAACATCCTTTGATACAGCAGCGGCACTCTGCCCTGCACTTCTGCCGAATACGATAATATCAAGGAGGGAGTTACCCATAAGACGGTTTTTGCCGTGAATTCCGCCAACTGCCTCTCCTGCAACAAAAAGATTTTTAACATTTGTTGTCATACAGTCAGAAGTTATGTCAAGACCGCCGTTTTGATAATGAAGAGTCGGATAAACAAGGATTGGCTCCTTGCGGATATCAATGCCGTACTTATCAAACATTCTCCACATAGCGGGGATTCTCTTCATAATAGTACCCTCACCGCCGATTTTTTCAATCATCGGAGTATCAAGCCAAACACCAAGTCCGTTTCCTGTGTCCACCCCGTTTTCTCTTTCCGAGCATTCACGAATAATAGATGCCGCAGCAACGTCCCGGGTTTCAAGAGGATGCATAAACACTTCGCCGTCAGCGTTAACAAGCTTTGCACCGAGAGAACGAACTTTTTCAGTAACCAAAGCACCAAAAATCTGTTCAGGATAAGCAACACCTGTTGGGTGATACTGAAGAGTTTCAGCGTAGAGAAGCTTTGCCCCAACACGGTAACCTAAAACCAAACCGTCGGCAGTTGCGCCGTAATGGTTTGAAGTTGGGAAGCCCTGATAGTGCATTCTGCCTGCACCACCTGTTGCGATTATAACAGTCTTTGCCTTTGCAACAAGAAGCTCTTTGGTTTCCATATTCATAAGGACAGCGCCTGCAGCATTTCCGTTCTCATCTAAAATAAGCTCAATTGCTGAAGTAAAATCAATAACAGGAATTTGACGGTTTAAAACCTCGTCACGAAGTGTACGCATAATTTCCGCACCGGAATAATCCTTTGCGGCATGCATTCTCTTTCTTGATGTACCGCCGCCGTGAGTAGTCACCATTGTTCCGTCAGCTTCCTTGTCAAATTCAACGCCGAGACTGCTGAGCCACTGAATTGCTTCAGGAGCATCGCAAACAAGCTTTGATAAAAGCTCTCTCTTTGC